>DATFUN010000149.1:0-6370 GCA_035260805.1 Myxococcales bacterium
TGTACTCACCCTTGCGGGCTTTCTCCCTCGACTTGCATGTGTTAGGCACGCCGCCAGCGTTCGTTCTGAGCCAGGATCAAACTCTCCAATTATCAATCGGAGTGTCTTTCCCTAGCGCATCTTCACCCGACCTCGCGGCTAAGCGAGGCCAGGCGGTGCACTCAAAGCATTGCGAGTTCCGCAATCCTTCTTCGTGGACTTGCTATCCAGTTGTCAGAGACCGACCAGGCACACCCTACCCACTTCGCACTTCCAACGACTTCGCCCACCCGCCGAGTCCAACACCCCGGCGAGGGGCGCGCTTCCTACCGCTGCAGACTGCTGCGCGTCAAGGACCTTCGTTCCGTCCCGGCGCGTACCCCCGAGGTTGCAGGGGCCGCGGTGTGTAGCAAACCGTTCCGGCCCTGTCAACTTCCCGGGGTGCGCGTGTTCCAACCTCGCGCAAGAAGTTCAGATTCCTCGATCGGCGGGAGGATTCGCCGCCGCCGGCTTTTTCTTCAGGCCCTGCCCGACCAGGTAGACCTCCTTGCTGCCTCGAGCGACCGAGGCCTCGGGCTTCACCACCTTGACCCGTTCGAACGCCTGCTTGAACGTCCCCAGGAAGGCCTCGAATCCCCCTCCCATGAAGACCTTCACCACCAGGCTCCCCGTGGGCCTGAGCACCTGGACCGCGAGCTCCAGCGCCCTCTCCGCGAGCGCGAGCGATCGCGCCTCGTCGGTGCCGCGCACGCCCGAGGTCTTCGGCGCCAGATCGCTGAGCACCGCGTCGTAGGGAGCGCCGCCTTCCGCGCGGAGCCTCTCGAGCAGCTCCGGAGCGAATGCATCCGCCACCCAGGTCTGCACCGGAGGAGGCAACCCCGGGATCGCCTCGAGGTCCAAGCCGAGGACGAAACCGCGCGGCCCCACCTCGCGCGCCGCGATCTGGCACCACCCGCCGGGAGCCGCCCCGAGGTCGAGCACGCGCGCGCCCGGGCGCAGGATCCTCGACCGGCGCTGGATCTCCTCCAGCTTGTACGCGGAGCGAGCGCGCAGGCCCTCCTTCTTCGCCTTCTGGAAGAACCGGTCGCGCGGGTCGTAGCGGGGCACGCGCGGTGACTACGTCGAAGGCCGCCAAAAAGCGAGGCCCCCGCGCGCAGACGCGCAGGGGCCCCATGAACTGCCGATCGCCGGTTGCGGCCTTACTTCGGGGCCGCCGTGCTGCTGTCCTTCGCCGTGCTGTCAGCGCTCTTCTTCGCCTTCTTGGCCTTCTTGTGCTTCTTCGAAGCCTTCGTGCCCGTCGTGTCCGACTTGGTCTCGGCCTTGGGCGCGGTGCTGTCGGTCGTGCTGCTGCCCTGCGCGAACGCGCCGAACGAGGCGAGGCAGAGGGCGAGCGCGACGGCGATCGTGCGGATCATGGTGATCTCCTTGGGTAATTCCGAATGGACCCGTCCATCCGGACTCGCCCTTGGTTGAGCAAGGTCCATGCCGTCCCGATCGGGGAGGATTTCCCCACCCACAGAAAAAGAAGAGGCCCCGGAGCGCAGCGCCCCGAGGCCCCGAGCGGCACGTCGATCGCCGGCGACGCCGGGCTTACTTCGCCGGAGCGGCGGCGGGCGCCGGTGCCTTCTCCGCCTTCGTCTCGGCCTTCTTCTCCGCCTTCTTCTCCTTCTTGTCGGCCTTCTTCTCGGTCGCCTTGGCGTCGGCGGCCGGCTTCTCCTCGGCGCGCGCGCTGAACGAGACGAGTGCGAAGGCAGCCAGGGCAGCGGCGATGGTGCGCATCATGGACGGCTCCTCGGTTTGGCGGGCAAGGCCCGCAGAGTGCGTGGCTGCCGAGCAAGCGCCATGCCGGGTGTCCACCATGTGACAAGTCGCCGGAACGACTGGCACGCCGTACCGCGACGCGTCGGCGGGGGCGGCGGAGGTCCTCCCCGCCGTCCCAATTCTCCCCAGCCATGGATCGTAGAGACGTGGCATCCGCCCACCCGTCCGGTGGTCCGGCCGCCCGCGCGATGCTATAGCCGCGGACGGCGGCCCTCTGGCGGAACTGGCAGACGCAGCAGACTCAAAATCTGCCGCTCTTCGGGGCGTCCCGGTTCGATTCCGGGGAGGGCCACCACCCCCGTGGTCTACTCGGGGATTGCGACGCAGACGGCGGTGGTGTTGTGCCATGCCTCGACGCTTCCACCGTAGTTGGCGATCTCGCCGTAGGTGAGGAACCCGCCGACGGGCACGTCGCCCATCACCGAGCGGATCGCGTCGATCTCCTTCTGGAACTCGTTCTTGAGGATCATCCCGCGACAGACGCAGTCGAAGAGCAGCACGCCCGCCGGCTTGGCGCCCTGCAGATTTGCCTTCGCCTCTTCCGCGGCCGCGCGCGCGGCGGCCACCATGTTCTTCGGCACGCCGTCGAGGATGGCGACCTGGCTTCCCTGCCGCACGCCCGCCGCGCAGGTCAGCGACCCGTCGGCGCCGACCGACAGCGGGGCCCGGGCGCGCGCGACGCGGTCGCCCAGCATCACGCCCAGTTCGTTCGCGATCAGGTACTCGCCCGCGCCGGAGGGGGTCAGCGCGATCCCGCGCTTGCGCGCATGCTCCTTGTACACCTCGAACGCCGGACGTCCGTCGAGCTCGTAGACGACGTTCTCCTTCGAGCGAGTCACCGACATCTTGCCCGTCGTCGCCTCCAGACCGTGTCCGATGCCGACGCCCCAGGGCGCGGCGCCGAACACGTGCAGCGCCGCGGCGACGTCGGACGCAGCCCGCTCCGGGTCTCCCACCAGCGTGGCCTTGAAGCGGCCCTCGTCGCCGGCAGCCCCGCCGACGATCTGGTGCAGCGCCTGCGTCTGGGCGAGGATCTGCCGCACGAGCTCCTCGCCGACTCCCGAAAGGCCGTCGGCGAGCACCACGGTGGTGGAGAAGGCGAGGCCCTTCGAGTAGCCGCGGCCCTGTGCAGCGCGGAAGTTCCGGCACAGCTCGGCCGCGGCGCGCTTCGGGTCTTCCATGAGGCCAGGCACGGTCGCGCTCTCGGCCACGCTCTTCGGGGCCAAGACCAGGAGCACCGAGACTCCACCGTGGGTGAGCCCGCGCTCGGTGACCTCGCCCGCGGTCGTGCAGCCGATGATCTGCTGCGTGCCCGCCGCGGAACGCGCCGCGCGCAGCGCCTCCCCGAGCTGCAGATCCGGCGAGGCGAACACGAAACCGAATGTAGCGGCGGCGCCGCCCAGCCCCTCGCGGGCTTGCCGCGTCGCCTCTCGTCCGCAGACCGCCGCATCCGAGCCGACGTGCTGTCCCGACCCAACTCGATTGGCCATCGCTTCCCCCGAAGCCCGGTTTGAGCGCACGCTAACCTTTCGAAAGCATGTGAAAAAAGGCGTGGGTGTCGGTGGGTGCGGGGCCGTGTCGGTCGCGGAGTGTGCACCGGCGCTCTAGACCGGGTACCATGCGACACCTTTCCGGGGGCTAGCCATGCAGGATGCTCGCGTGCTCGAGGTCGATCCGATTCCTGCGCTCGACGCATTGCCGCCGATCGCAGCTCCCGGGGTCACGCTGGGGCCACGCGCGGTCGTGTCGTACGGGGCGCCGGACCCTCTCTCGCTGGCCGACCCGCGACCGTTCCGCGTCGACCTGGAGCACGGCCCCGCGCTGGCGGCGGACGAGCCGGCGCTCGAGCAAGGAAAGCGGCGAGGTTAGCGCTTCGGGCGAAGCCGCTGCGTTTTTGCCGACGCCCGTTGCGGGATCGCGTTTTCCCGGATAGACGAGGCGCCACCGGATGCCTCGCGAATGATCAACCTGCTTCTCTCCCTGGCGGCGGCGCTCGTCACCTTCTGCGCCTTCTTCTTCAGCGGACTCGCGCACGCGCTGGGCAGCATCTTCCCCGCGGTCGTGGCGGGCATCGTCGCGTACATCCTGCTGGCGCGCCGGACGGTGAAGCAGCTCGAGGCGCTGATGGCCCAGGTGCAGAAGGAGCTGGCCGGCCGGCGCATCGAGAAGGCGATCGCGATCCTCGAGGCTTCGTTCCCGCTGGCGCGCTGGCAGTTCCTGGTCGCCTCGCAACTGCACGGTCAGATCGGGTCGCTGCTCTACATCCAGAAGAAGTTCGACGAGGCGGAGCCGCACCTCAAGAAGTCCTTCGTGAAGATGTGGCCGGCTCGAGCCATGCTCGCGGCGCAGCACTTCCGGCGCAAGCAGTGGAAGGAGATGGAGGACGTCTTCGACGCCGCCATCCGCGCCAACAAGGGCGAGTCGCTGCTGTACGCCGTCTACGCCTGGTGCGAGGACAAGCGGGGCGAGCGCAAGAAGGCCATCGAGGTCCTGCAGCGGGGCGCGGCGCAGGTGAAATCGGACGACCGCCTCAAGACGCTGCTGACCCGGCTGCAGAACGACAAGCGGCTCAAGCTGGAGTCCTTCGGCGAGCAGTGGTGGCAGTTCTGGTTGGAGACGCCCCCGATGATGCAAGGCCCCGGCGGCGCGTTCGGTGCGAGACAGGTGAAATGGGGGCGCAGGTAGGCGCTCGCCCGACCTCTCGAAACAGCGTGCACTTTTCCGCGGAACTTGGCGTCGCTACTTTGCCGGGGGGTCGTCTGGCCGGTAGAGGTCTGTCGAGGGAGCGGTGGCGTGAACGTCCGGGTAGTGGGGGCGGGGGAGATCGCAGACGCCCTGCGCGAGGCGCTCGCGCGGGCGGGGCTGCACGAGCGCGCAGGCACGCCCGCGGCATTCGTCTGCGCGGCGGACGATCTGCCGCGGGCCATCGCGATGCGCGAGCTGGCCGAGGCGACCGGGCCGTTGGTGGTGATGACCACCGATCCGGCGGCCGCGATCGAGGCCGGGGCCGACGACGCCGCAGGCAGCCCTGACGACGTCGCACGGCGCGTGGCTGCGCGCCTGCGTGCGCCGCGCACCGCGCGAGGCAAGAGCGGGCTGGTCGACCCTCCGGCCGGCGAGGAAGCGCCCGAGCCCTCGCTCGCCACCTCGGGGAAGCGGCAGCGGCCGCTCGTGCTGGTGGTCGAGGATGACGAGGACGCGCGCGAGGTGCTGCAGGAGCTGCTGCGGGATCAGTACGACGTGGAGGCAGTCGGCGACGGCGAGAGCGCGGTGAAGCGCGCCAAGGAAGTGTTGCCCGACCTGGTGCTCCTCGACCTGTTCCTGCCCGGACTGGACGGCTTCGGCGCGCTCACCGGGTTGCGGCGCGACCCCAGGACCGCCGAGGTGCCGGTCATCTTCCTCTCGGCCCAGGGCGACGCGGAGACGAAGAGCCAGGGCCTGTCGCTCGGGGCGGCCGACTATCTGGCCAAGCCGTTCAGCGCCCAGGAGCTGATGGCGCGCGTCGACCGCACGCTCAAGCTGACCGCGCAGAAGGAGCACTTCCGCGCGCTGGCCCAGACGGACGGGCTCACCGGGCTGCCCAACTTCCGCAGCTTCCACGCGCGGCTCGAGGAGGAAGTCTCCCGCGCCGACCGCTACGCGCACCCGCTCTCCTGCGCGATGGTCGACCTCGACGGCCTGAAGGAGATCAACGACCGCCTCGGCCACGCCGCCGGCAACCGCGCCATCCTCGCGCTCGCCGACGCGGTGCGCGAAGAGCTGCGCGACACGGACTTCGCGGCGCGCTACGGCGGCGACGAGTTCGTCGTGCTGCTCCCGCAGACCACGGCGACGGCCGCCGGGCTCTTCGCCGAGCGCCTCCGGCGCAGGCTGCTGGAGGTCTCGCAGGCGGCGGGCCTGCCGGTGCGCGCGTCCATCGGCGTGGCCGCGCTATCACCTGACGAGGTGGGTGCCAACGACGCCTTCGAGGACCTGCTCCGGCGAGCGGACGAGGCGCTCTACAAGGCCAAACGCTCCGGCCGCGACCGCGTGGAAGTGGCGCACGTGCATCACTGAGGCGCCCGGGCGCAGTCCCCTACGCGGCGCCGGTGGCCTTCGCTTCGGGCGGCTCATCCTCTCCGTCCTCGTCCTCGTAGTCCTTCGGCCGCGGACCCTTGCCCGAATAGCGGTAGAGCTTGTTGTAGAGGGTCTTCTCGCTGATCCCCAGCGCCTGCGCCGTGCGCGCCTTGTTGTTCTGCATCCGCCCCAGGCTGGAGAGGATGTACTCCTTCTCGACCTCGCGGAGAGGAAGGCCGAAGGGGAGCTTCAGGTACGCGCTCTCCCCTCCTCCCAGGGCCATCTCGGCCGGAAGGTGCTCGACGTTGATCGCGTCGCTGCCGCAGAGGATGACCGCGCGCTCGAGCGTGTTCCGCAGCTCGCGGATGTTGCCGGGCCAGCCGTATTCGGAGAGCACCTTCATCGCCTGCTGCGTGAGGCCTGCGAGCTTCTTGCCGCCCTCGCGGCTGAAGCGATCGATGAAGTGCTGCACCAGCAGCGGGATGTCGTCGCGCCTTTCTTTGACGGGAGCGAG
>DATFUN010000150.1:0-7735 GCA_035260805.1 Myxococcales bacterium
GCGCCGATCTACCGGCTGCGCGCGTTCACCAAGAGCGACAACACCATCCTCGACCGGCGCGAGTTCGTCTTCGGGCAGCTGCAGCCGCACGAGAAGCGGACCTGGACCGTCCCGGTGAAGGTCCCCCGCTACATGCCGTCCCGCAGGGATGACGTGACTGTGAAGTTCGAGGACGAGCAGGGCGACGCGATCGAGGACGTCCGCGGCGAGAGCGACATCCAGGAGCTGCCGCGGCCCTCGTTCGCCTGGAGCTGGCAGCTCGCCGGACCGTCGAGCCCGGACGGGCTCTTGCACAAGGGCGAGCAGGTCGAGCTGATCCTCGACGTGAAAAACATCGGCCAGGGGAAGGCGTACGACGCGTTCGCCGCGCTGAAGAACCTGTCCGAGGAAAAGATCAACGTGAAGAAGGGCCGCACCAAGCTCGGGCCCATCGCCCCGGGCGAGACTCGCACCGCCACCTTCATCCTCGAGCCGAAGAAGGGGCTCGACGAAGCGCCGGTCGCCGTGCGCCTGGAGCTGGGCGACAAGGAGACCTGGGAGCTGGAGAAGGAGAAGCTGCTCCTGCCGGTCGGCGCTCTGGTTCCGGCCTCGCCGAGCGTCTCCTCGGTGCGCGTGCAGGTGGACACCAACGTGCTCTCGGCCGCGCTGGAGACGTCGGACAAACTGGCCTCGGTGAAGAAGGGCGCCGTGCTCGCGGCGAAGGGCAAGGTGGGCGCGTTCTACCGGGTCGAGTGGCAGAAGGGCCGCGTCGGCTTCCTGCCCGCCGCGGCGGCGAAGGATGCCACGCGCGGCGCGAAGCCCACGCTGGCCAAGGTGGTGGCGCTCACCCAGCGCGAGCCGCCGTTCATCAAGCTGACCAACGTGGATACGAGCAAGGGCGGCGTGGAGGTCGACTCCGATCACCTGACGCTCACGGGCATCGCCGGCGATCCCGGCGGGATGCGCGACCTGCAGATCTTCGTGCAGCACGAGAACGATTACCGCAAGGTGTTCTTCCGCACTGCGAAGAAGGCCGGGCAGTCGCAGAGCATCGCCGGCCCCAGCGTGCTCGACTTCACCGCCGAGCTGCCGCTCAAGCCCGGGAACAGCACCGTCTACCTGATCGCCCGCGAGGACGACGATCTGCAGGCGCAGCGGACGCTGGTCATCCACCGCAAGCAGCCCGCGGTGGCGCAGGCGCAGAAGACCCGCAGCGCGGGGACGGAGCGCTGAGGTCCGGCTACCGGGTCGCGGTGCCTGTCTGCGTGAACGGGCAGGTCTGCCCGAGCGCGCTGCCGCTGCCGGCTGCGGTGAAGCTGAGATTGTGACCGTCGCTCGTCGTGGCCGAGTAGCTCGTCCAGGTCACCGTGACGGAAGTGCCACCCGAGCTGGACGTGCAGGATACCGGGGCATTGGACAATGACGCGGTGTTGCCGGTGACGTTGAACTTGTAGACGCAGCCTGTCTGCGTGCCGTACTGGAGGTCTGCGCCGGTTCCCGGCGAGAACACGACAGCGTATGCGGCGCCCGAGTTCTGTGGCGCAGAGCCAGGGCACGTCACGGTCGTCGTGAACTGTCCATTCCAGGTGGCGCCTTCGAAATTGGCGAGGTTCTTGGTCGACCCGCCGCCGTCGCTACCACCACAGGCCGCAGCCCAGGCAAAGACGAGAACAGCCAACATGCGCTTCATGCTCCCCTCCGTTGGATGAAGTGCCGCTTTCCCCGCACGTGCTACTCGAGCTCGATCAAGGTGAAGCGGTCCTTTTGCGCTTCATCCTTCTTCGTGGGCTGACCGGTCTGCGGAGGTTGCGCCGCCGGCTGCGGGGCGCGCTGCTGCGGCGCGGGAGGAGGCGCAGTGGGCTGCGGGCCGCGCACCGGCGCCTGGTCGGGCTGATACAGCGCGCGGTTGTAGATGCTCGACGCGGCGCCAGGGACACCCTCGCGGCGGGGCTGGGCAGGTGCGCCGGGCGGGGCGGTGGGGCGGCGGTACTCGGTGATCGGCAGCACGCCGTAGCCATCCACGCGGACCGAGATGTTCTCGCCGTCGATGAGGAACCGCTCCAGCACCGGGTCCTTGCGGGACGCCTTGAGGCGCTTGAGCATCTGCGCGAACGACTCCTCCCCCCCGCTGTCCGCCGCGAGGTCGGTGCCCTCGCTCGCGCGGGCGAGCGGCAGCACGCCCTCGATCACGTACGTGTTCAGGAGCTGCGCGCACAGCTCCACCACCTGGTCCGGCGGCAAGCCGCGCAGCCGCGCGCGAAGCTCCTGCGCCACCTGCGCCGCGGGGTCGAGGTCCGTCCTGGCCTTGCTGTCCTCGCTCATGGCGAGAACCCCGCCGGGAACCGGCAGCCGATGGCCACGGAGCCGCGGAAGTCTGCCCCCTCCAGCGCCGCGTCGGTGAAGTCCACGCCAACGAGCGTGGCCCCGGCGAACGAAGCGCCCTGGAGATTCGCCGCGCGCAGCGAGACGTCCACTAACCGCGCCCCGGAGAAGTCGGCCTTCTCCAGCGAAGCGCCGCCCAGGCGCGAGTCGAGGAACACGACCCGCACCAGCAAAGCCTGGTCGAAGCGCGCCCGATACAGCTTGGTGTCCTCGAAGCGCGTCACCGCGAGCTGCGCGCCGCTGAAGACGGCGTTCATCGCCTCCGAGCCGTGCACCTTGGTGCGCCGCGCCGACAGCTCGCTGGCGTCCACCTCGTTCAGGTCACAGAAGTAGAGCTCGACGCGCTCCAGGCGCGCCCCGCGCAGCCGCGCGTTCCGCAGAGCGGTGTGCGCGAACGTCGATTCGCGGATGCGCGTGCCGGCCAGGTTCGATTGCGAGAGGTCCGTCTTCTCCACCACCACCTTGAGCCAGTCGCTTCCGCTGGCGTAGACGGTGGCCAAGGCGCAGTCGGCGATCCGGTCGCCGTTGAATCCGCCCTGATCGCGCAGCCGCTGCAGCGCCATCTGGTCCTGGTGCGCGGTGAACTCCACCTCTCGACGGTAGCGCACGTACAGGGGAGCGGCAAGGCGGCGCCCGGACGCCGTTTGATCGACCTTCCAGGCGGATGGTACCATCCGCGGCCCCATGGCTCCCATCGAGGCCGACCCGTTCGGCGCCAAGAAGCCGGCTCCCGTGTCGCTGGCCGGCGCGCCCGCGATGGCCTTGTCGAGCCAACCCAAGGAAGTCGCGGAGGAGGTCGCCCGCGCCGCCCAGTTGCGCCGGGTCGACAAGGAGCTCGAGCACCTCATGCGGGCGCGTTACCCGCTCATCTACATCCTCAGCTCGGAGGAGAAGCGGGTCGAGGAATCGATCCGCCGCGTGCTGCAGAGCCGCGAGCGCGACAAGGGCGTCAAGGCCAAGGTGTACACCTGGAGCGTCACCGAGGGCGTCCGCCTCGGCAGCGAGGCGCAGGGCGACTCGAAGGACCCGCTCAAGGCGCTCCGCTTCGTGCTCGAGGCGAAGAAGGACGAGCGCGCGGTCTTCATCCTGCGCGACCTGCATGCCTTCACCAAGAACCCCGAATTGGTCCGGCTCCTGCGCGACGTGGGCCGCAACCTCAAGGAGACGCTCAAGACCGTCTTCCTCATCTCGCCGGTGCTGGTCATCCCGCCCGAGTGCGACAAGGAGATCGCGGTCGTCGAGTACCCACTCCCCGAGTTGGCGGAGATCGGCACCATTCTCGACCGCGTGATGACCATGGTGCCCAACAAGGCGCCTCCCGCGGGCCAGGAGCGCGAGCACGTCATCGAAGCGGCGCTGGGCCTCACCGCCGACGAGGCGGAGAACGTGTTCGCCAAGTCGCTGGTGCAGACGGGGACCTTCGACATCGACGTCATCCTCAGCGAGAAGGAGCGCATCGTCCGCAAGAGCGGCGTGCTCGAGTTCTTCCGCACGCACGAGAAGATGGACGACATCGGCGGCCTCGATCAGCTGAAGACCTGGCTGAAGAAGCGCCAGAGCGCGTTCAGCGAGGAGGCGCGCAAGTTCGGGCTGCCGCGCCCCAAGGGCATCCTCATGATCGGCATCCCAGGTGGCGGCAAGTCGCTGACCGCCAAGGCGGTGGGCGCCTCCTGGCGGCTGCCGCTCTTGCGGCTCGACGTCGGCAAGGTGTTCGCCGGCATCGTCGGGTCCTCCGAAGAGAACATGCGCCGCGCCATCCAGATGGCCGAGGCGGTGGCGCCGTCGATCCTCTGGGTAGACGAGCTGGAGAAGGGCTTCTCCGGCACCGGATCCTCCAACCAATCCGACGCCGGAACCGCCGCGCGCGTGTTCGGTAGCTTCATCACGTGGCTGCAGGAGAAGACGAGCCCGGTGTTCGTCATCGCCACCGCCAACAACGTCGACGAGCTGCCGCCCGAGATGATGCGCAAGGGCCGCTTCGACGAGATCTTCTTCGTCGACCTGCCCACGCTTCCGGAGCGCAGGGAGATCGGCGCAATCCACGTGAAGCGCCGCGGGCGCGATCCCTCGCAGTTCGACCTGGACCGCATCGCCGAGAAGTCGGACGGCTTCACTGGGGCCGAGATCGAGCAGGCGGTGGTCAGCGCGTTGTTCGACGAGTACGACCGCCACGGCTCGGCCGGCGTCCTCGCGACCGAGGGCGTCCTGCACTCCATCTCCGAGACGGTCCCGCTCTCGCGCACCATGAAGGAAAAAGTCGCCGCGCTGCGGACCTGGTGCCGGACGCGCGCGCGCCCGGCCTCGTCCGACTACCACCGCGAGGAGCAGGCCGGGTCGCGGAAGCTGGACCTCGATTCCGCCGGGGGGAAAGCCCCGTGAGCCACTTCACGCAGGTTGAGACGAAGATCAACGATCTCGCCTGCCTGAAGCTCGCCCTCGCGGACCTCGCGCTCGAGTTCGAGGAAGCCACCGAGGACCAGCTGGTCAAGGTGCGCGGATGGAAGGGATCGACGCTCACCGCCGAGGCGAAGATCAAGGCCTCGAAGAGCTACGACGTCGGCCTGCAGCTCACCGAGGAAGGCACCTACAAGCTGGTCGCCGACTGGTGGGGCATCGAGGAAGAGACCAACGAGACGCAGGAGAAGATCACCCAGCGCATCGTCCAGCGGTACGCGTACCACAAGGTGAAGAAGGAAGTGGCCGCGCAGGGCTTCACCATGGACGAGGAGCAGGTGCAGCCCGACGGCACGATCAAGCTCGGCGTGTCGAAGTGGTGAGGCTTTGATGGCGGAAAAGCAAAAGATGGAGATCACCATCCTTCCCAACGGGGAGGTGTCCATCAAGGTGTTGTGCGTACCCGGCCCGTCGTGCGAGCAAGTCTCGGCGGCGCTCGAGGAGTCCTTGGGCAAGGTGAAGGCCCGGGAGCACACCGCCGAGTACTACCAGGAGCCCTTGGAGACGACGGAAATCACCCGGAAGAGTGGAACATGAAACCATCGCGAAAAAGCGCAGCGCGCGCTTAGGGGCGCGCGGCTGTGGTGCGTCTGACCCACCTCTCCGGCAGCTTGCAGGGCACATCGTCGATGTCGCCCAAGGCGGTGATCCGCATCGGCCGCGGGGCCGCCTGCGACGTCCGATTCGACCCGCAGGTGGACACGCGCGTCTCCGCCTACCACGCCGAGATCCGCTTCTCGAAGGGGCACTACGTCATCGCCGACGTCGGCTCCTCGAACGGCACGCTGCTCAACGGCAAGGCGGTGAAGGAGCACCGGCTCCGCTCCGGCGACAAGCTGCGCTTCGGCGCGCAGGGCGGGCCGGAGGTGCGGTTCGACATCGACGACTCCTTGACGGCGGTGCGGGCCTTCTCGAACGGTGGGACGGTCGCGCCGGTGGCATTTGCGCCCCCCATGGCGGCGCCGGCTCTCCATGCGCAATCGCCGATGCCGTCCCCGCCCATGGCCGCGCGGCCGGCGGCGCCCGACAAGGACTCGGCCATGTTCGCGCAGGAGGCACAGCAGAAGATCGCCATGGCCCGCGCGATGAGCGGCGCGCAGTCGAGCGGCCAGACCATGTTCATCATGGCCGACACGCTCAAGCAGGTGGAGGCCACCACCGAGCGCAAGGCGGGCAAGCACTGGAAGAAGGTCGTCGGATGGGTGCTGGTCGCCGCCTTCGTCGGGTTCGGCGCGATGGGCCTGGTGATCTGGCAGCAGAAGCAGGAGATCGAGAAGATCACCCGCAAGAAGGAGAGCGCCGACAAGGAGATCCAGAGGATCCAGCTGCAGATGCAGCTGGAGACGGACGCCGAGCGCCTGCAGGGCCTGGAGGAGCGGCTGCAGATGCTCACCGGCAAGGCGCAGGCGGCCATCGGCGAGATGGAGCAGAAGGACAAATCGCGCGCGGCGGAGATGGCCGCGGGCGGCGACGAGCTCGATCGGGAGATCCGGCGCCTGTTGCGCAAGTTCGACGCCGACACCTATATCGTGCCGCCCATCTTCAAGGAGCGGCTCAAACACCACATCGAGCAGACGATCCACCGCAGCAACACGCGCTCGGTCGTCTACAAGCGCAAGAAGCAGTACTGGCACATCGTGGTGAAGGAGTTCTCCGCGCTGGGCCTCCCCGAGGAGATGGGCTACGTCGCGTGGGTCGAGTCGCAGTTCGATCCGTACGCCGAGAGCCAGGCGCACGCGAAGGGGATGTGGCAGTTCATGGATTTCCGCGCGCGAGAGATGGGGCTGCGCGTCGATTCCAAGGTGGACGAGCGCACCGACGTGGTGAAGTCGACCCGCGCGGCGGCGAAGTACCTCGCCAATCTCTTGTCGGAGTTCGGCAGCGATTCCTTCATGCTCGCCATCGCCAGCTACAACAAGGGCGAGAACGGGATGCGCCGCGTGCTGCACCAGCTCGCGCAGGAGCCCGGAGGGTTCCGCAAGGAGAAGCGCGACTTCTGGCACCTCTACCGTCTGAAGAAGCTGCCCGAGGAGACTCTGGAGTACGTCCCGCAGATCCTCGCCGCCGCGATCATCAGCAACAACCCGCAGAAGTACGGGCTGGAATAGCCAACCCGAAAGGACCTCCGCCGATGAAGACCACCTGCCGCGCACTGTTCGCGCTCGCCCTCGCGGGGCTCTGCGGCTGCCATGCCCGGGTCCCGCTGGTCGGCACCGCGCCCCAGTACCATTTCCGGCAGCAGTCGCAGGAAGGCGTGCTGGGAAAGAAGATGGACGTGCAGCTCTCCGACGAGGCCGAGTTCTACGCGGGCGGCGTCCGCTACGAGGTGCCCGCGAACGGCGGCTTGATCGCCAACGCGAAACCCGTGAACACCTCGGTACCCATCACCATCAGCCTCTACACCGACGGCGGCGGCAACGAGCCCATCGCGCGCGGCGAGCCCGGCAAGAAGATGGAGGCGACCGACCTCACCCCCGGCACGTACTTCGTGGTCGTCTCCGAGCCGTGGAAAGAGGCGGTGAAGACGCGGGTGGCGCTGACCACCGTGTTCAAGCCCCAGGATCCCGAGCTGGCCAACGGACCCTTCAAGAGCCAGGCCGGGGCGCGCGACCTGTCGCCCACCGGAACCGTCTCCGACGCGGTGGACTACTCCGGGATGAAGCGGACCCAGTTCTGGAAGGTGTCGATCGCGGCGGGCGGGCTCAATCTCAAGTTCAACACGGGCGGTGCGAACCTGACCGCCGAGCTGATCCCGCCCGCGGGCGCGCCCGAGAAGATCGACCCATCCGCGGGCCTCAAGAAGGACAAGCTGCAGGGCGGCGACTACTTCGTGAAGGTGTACGCGAACGAGCCGGGCGACGCGGGCAAGTACGAGCTGACCAGCAGCTTCGTGCAGGGCGACATCTGCGAGAACGGCGGG
>DATFUN010000151.1:0-3757 GCA_035260805.1 Myxococcales bacterium
TCTCCAGCGACGCCCGCGTGCTGACCGACCCGAAACGGCAGTCCTACCGCCTCGCCGGATTTCGCCGCGGCGTGTGGGCGACGCTCGGCCCGCGGGCGCTGGTGAACCTCTTCCGCGCCAGGAGCAAGGGCCTGGGCACCGGCAAGATCGAGGGCGACGCCTGGCAGCAGGGCGGCACCCTGGTGGTCGCGCGCGGCGGAGAGGTGCTGTTCCGATACGCGAGCACGCACCAGGGCGACCGCGCGCGCCCGGAAAAGCTCGTCGCAGCTCTGACTACCTGAACGCGAGCACGTCCGATTGACGCCGGCGACCGGCTCGATTACAACTCGCGTTCAGAAAATGAATACGGATTCAAAATCTAGAGCCTCGGTTCACCCGCTGCGGACACGCCTGCGGGAGGAGACGGGCAAGGCCATCCTGGAGGCGGCCGAGCAGGCGATCGGCGAGCTGGGGTTCGCCGCCGCCCGTATCGAGGACGTGGCCTCCCGCGCCGGCGTCTCGGTCGGCACCGTCTACAACCACTTCGACGACCGCGACGCCCTGATCGAGGCGCTGGTGACCCGGCGCCGGGAGGAGTTGGCCGAGCGGATGGACGAGGCCTTGCAGCGCTCGGCGAGCGCGGGCTTCGCCGTCCAGCTGGAGACCTTCGTCCGCGCCCTGCTCGAGCACTTCGAGGCGCACCGGGCGTTCCTCTCCGCGCTGCTCGAGGGCGAGCACGCGCGCACCCGCGCGCCGATCGGCCCGCGCGGCGCGCGGCCGAACGCGGCCATGCTCGAGGTCTACCGCCGCGCCGAGAAGGTGGTCGACCGCGGCCGTGCGGAAGGCTCGCTGCGCGAGGCCGGCAGCGAGCTGTTCGCCGTGTACCTGGTCGGCGCCCTCCGCGGCGCGCTGCTGCGCGAGCTCTACGAGCCGCGCGGCGTGCCGCTGGCCGATCGCGCGCCGGAGATCGTGCGCTTCTTCCTGCAGGGGGCGCGCGGCTGATGTCGGACTCCATCGCCCTCCCCCTCCCGGCGCAGGCGGCGCCGGCGCGGGCGCCTGTCAACAAGTGGCTGGTCACCGTCTCGGTCAGCTTCGGCACGCTGATGGGCGCGATCGACGCGTCGATCGTGAACGTGGCCCTGACGCACATCCGCGGCGCGGTGGGCGCGACGCTGGAGGAGATCACCTGGATCTCCACCGGCTTCGTGATCGCCACCGTGCTGGTCATGCCGCTCACCGCCTTCCTCGGACGCCTGATCGGGCAGAAGCGGCTCTACATGGCGTCGCTCCTCCTGTTCCTCGCCGGCTCGGCGCTGTGCGGGATGGCCACCTCGCTCACCTCGCTGGTGATCTTCCGGGTCATCCAGGGCTTTGGAGCGGGCGCGCTGCAGCCCACCGAGCAGGCCATCCTCCGCCAGACCTTCCCGGCCGAGGAGCAGGGGATGGCGATGGCGGTCTTCGCGATGGCCGTGATGCTGGGGCCGGCCGTGGGTCCCACGCTGGGCGGGATCATCGTCGACAGCTGGAGCTGGCCCTGGATCTTCTACATCAACCTGCCGGTCGGGCTGCTCGGCCTCGTGATGGTGCAGCGCTTCGTGCACGAGCCCGAGGACATCCAGAGGGCCAACCGGGCCGCCGCGGCCGAGCAGAAGAAGAACGTGGACTTCTGGGGCATCGCGCTCCTCTCCGTCGGTCTGGCCGCCCTGCAGTACGTGCTCGAGGAGGGACAGCGGGACGACTGGTTCCAGTCCCGGATGATCACCGCCTTCGCGCTGATCGCCGTCTTCGCGCTGGCCGCGTTCGTCATCCGCGAGCTGACCGCCAAGCTGCCAGCGGTGAACCTCTCGCTGTTCAAGGATCCGGTGTTCGCCTCCGGCACCCTGATCGGGTCGGTGATGTTCGCCATGCTGATGGCGAACCTCTTCCTGCTCCCCGTCTTCATGCAGGAGCTGCTCGGATTCACCGCCACGCAGTCCGGGCTCTCGCTGATGCCCCGCACGCTGATCATGATGGTGGCCACTCCCATCGTCGGGCGGCTCTACAACAAGGTGTCTCCGCGCCTCCTGGTCGCCATCGGCGTCGTCTGCTTCGCCGTCGGGTCGGTGATGATGAGCCGGTTCACCCTCTCCACCAGCACCGCCGGCATCGTCTACGCGCTGCTCTGGCAGGGCGCCGGATTCGCCTGCTTGTTCGTGCCGCTCACCACCGTCGCCTTGTCGCGCATCCCTCGGACGAAACTGACCGACGCCACCGGCCTCAATTCGCTCTTGCGGCAGATCGGCGGATCGGTCGGCCTGGCCGCGTTCGCCACGCTCCTCTCGCGCTACTCGACCGTCGCCAGGGCGAGCCTCGCCACCCACGTGACGCCCTACGACCCCGGCGCCGCTTCCCGCCTCTCCGGAATCGCGTCCGCGCTCGCGGCTCGAGGTCTGGACCCCGCCACCGCCCAGGCCGCCGCCCCGGCCGCGCTGGCCGCGCAGGTGGCGCGCCAGGCGATGGTGCTCTCGTTCGAGAAGCTGTTCCTGCTGGCCGGGATCCTCTTCCTGGCCATCCTTCCGCTGCTGGCGTTCCTCAAGGTCGACCGGAGCGCGCACACCGCCGAAAAGCCCGACGTCCACTTGGAGATGTGAAGCCATGGAAAGCGCCCGCAAGCACGTGCCAGCTCCGCCACCCGCCCACACCTCTCCCGCGCACACCCCCAAGCCCGCGCTCGACGAGGCGGTCCGCGCGCCCGCGGCAGGTCGCAAGCGAAAGCCCTTCCTGGTGCTCGGTGGGATCGCCGCCGCGGTGGTCCTGGGGCTCGGCGCGTATTCGTGGATCACCTCCGGAAAGGAATCGACCGACGACGCCCAGGTGGAGGCCGACGTGGTTCCCATCGCGTCGCGCGTCCCGGGGATGGTGAAGCGCATCCCGGTGGCGGAGAACCAGCGGGTCAAGAAGGGCGACCTTCTCGTCGAGCTGGACGACGCCGACATCCTCGCCCGCGAGCAGCAGGCCGAGGCGGAGCTGGAGACGGCGCAGGCCCAGGCCGCGGCGGCGGACGCGCAGGCGGCGGTCGCGGCGGCCGGCGCGCGGGGCGGTTTCTCCACCGCGCAGGCGCAGGTCACGGGGAGCTCGGCGGGCATGTCCACCGCGCGGGCGCAGGTGGAGGCCGCGCGCGCCGGGCTGCAGCGCGCCGAGGCCGACGCGCGGAAGGCGGCGCTCGATCTCCAGCGCGACCAGAAGCTGCTCGCCGCGAGCGTGATCCCGCAGGCGCGCCTCGACGACTCGCAAGCGGAGAACGACGTGAAGCAGGCCGCCCTCTCGCAGGCGCGCGCGAACCTCACCGCCGCCGAGGAAGCCCTGCGGGCGGCCGAGAGCCGGGTGGGCGAGGCGCGCGGCCGCTTCGAGCAGAGCGCACAGGTCAAACCGCAGATCGCGGCCGCCGAGGCCCAGGCGCGGCTGGCGCACGCGCGCGAGAAGAGCGCCGAGGCCGCCTTGCGGCTCGCCCGGCTGCAGCTCTCGTACACGAAGATCTCCGCCGAGGACGACGGGGTGGTCTCGCGCCTCGCCGTGCACGAGGGACAGCTGGTGCAAGTCGGGCAACCCATCGCCGCGCTGGTGCCCGAAAGGACGTACGTGGTGGCGAACTTCAAGGAGACGCAGATCGGCCGCATGCGGGCCGGCGAGGCGGTCGAAGTGAAGATCGACGCGTTCCCCGGCCGCACGCTCCACGGCCAGGTGGAGAGCCTCTCCGGCGGCACCGGCGCGCGCTTCTCGCTCCTGCCCCCCGACAACG
>DATFUN010000152.1:0-2946 GCA_035260805.1 Myxococcales bacterium
CCCAGCTCGGCGAGGCGCGCGAGGATCCCTTCGACGCGGCGCAGGCGCTCGTCGCGGAAGCGCGACAGCCGCTCGCGCAGCTCGGGATGCTCGGGGTCCACGTAGAGCCCGAGGATGTGGAGGTCCATGCCGTCCTCGGAGGTCGAGATCTCGACCCCCGGGATCAGCTCCAGCGCTCCGCCCGCGGCTGGCATCGCGTGGGCCAGGCCCTCCACCGAGTCGTGATCGGTGATCGCGATCGCGGCCAGGCCGTAGGCGCGGGCGCGCGCGATCAGCTGGACCGGGCTGAGCGTGCCGTCGCTGTAGAGGGTGTGGGTGTGCAGGTCCGCGCGGCGACCGCCCGATCCGGCGGGCGCCCCGCGCCTCACGTCTGCTCCAGCAGCCGCTTGAGCTGGCGGATCTTCTGCGCGACGTCGGGGAAGCTCGGCTGGGCCGTCGCCGCCTGCTCGAACTCGCCCAGGGCCTCGGCCGTCCGTCCTGCGGCTTCGTGCGCGAGCCCGAGCTGGAAGCGCAGGCTGGCCAGCGTCTCGGGCGCGAAGGTCGGCAGAGCCACCGCGGTTTCGAACTCGGCGATCGCCTCCTCGAAGCGGCCTTCGTCGAGCAGACAGCGCCCGATCATCTCGGCGCAGCGCTGCTGGAACGCCCGGTCCCGCCCGGCCTCGCGGAACGCCTCGATCGCGGGCTCGGTCAGCCCCATCTCGCGGTAGGTCATGCCCAGATCGTAATGGCTCTGGGCGTCGCCCGCGATCTGGGATTCCACGCCGCGGCGGAATTCCGACAGCAGGCTGTCGAGCTCGGGGGGCACCACGTCGCTGCGGCCGGTCGCGAGGGAGATCCTGCCGACCTCCGACAGGTCGGCCGGCCCCGCGTCGCCCTCGCGGTTGAGCCGCTGCAGCCGGCGCTGCGCGAGCTCGTGGGTGGGCTCCAGCGCGATCGCGCGCTCGAACCAGGTGGTGGCGGCGACCCAGTCGCCGGCGGCGATCGCGGTCTCACCCAGCTGGCAGGCGACCGCGGCGCCTTCCATCGCGTCGCCGCGGGCCTCGCAGTTGGAGAGCCAGCTTGCCAGCACGGGCTCGGAGGCCGGGGTGGTGCGGTTCAGGCTGCGATAGATCGCGGCCGCGCTGTCGAGACGGTTGTCGTTCTCGTAGCCCTCGGCCGCCCGCATCAGGGTCGCCGTCGCCGACTCCCGATCCCCGGAGTGGAACTCGGACTCGGCCTGCTTCAGCAACGCCTCGACCTCCGGAGACACCGGCCCCGCATCCGCGGAGACGGCGGGCACCGGCTCCTCGAGCGAGAGCTCGCGCGGATCGTCCGTCGGCTCCGGCGCCAGCGCCAGCGGCTCCGGATCGGCCGCGACCGCGTCGTCGAGCGCGGACCGGCCGTTGCGCTCGTAGGGGGTGGGCTCGAACGCCCCGGGCTCGGGCAGCTCGCCGTACGCGGGCGCGGGCGCTGCCGGCGGAGCGGGGCGCGGGCGCTCGACCTCGACCGCCCCGGTCACTCCCGGCTCCAGCGCCTCGGCGCGGCTCGCACAGCGGGCCGCATCGCCCTCGGCGCCGTGCTCGCGGTAGAGGGCCGCGGCCTCGGCCCAGGCGCGCGCGGCCTTGGCGTTGTCGCCGGCGAGCTCGTAGGCGTCGCCGATCTTCTCCACCACCTTGACGCTGTCGGCGCAGGCCTGGAAGGCGAGCCGGAGGCTCTCGGCCGCGTCGGCATGGCGGCCGTCCCGGGCCTGGTGCTCGGCGTACTGCTGGTAGTAGAGCGAGGCCTCGGTGGCGAGCCCGTCGAGAGCGTGGAGGGCCCCCAGGCGCTTGAGCACCACCGGCGGCGACAGCGACAGCCGCATCATTTTCTTGCAGACGGCGATCGCGTTCTTGTAGAGCGCCGCCTTCTCGTACGCGGTGACCGCGTGGAGGTAGCGCTCCGAGGCCTTCTGGGGATCGTTCCGCTTGAACAACAGGTCGGCGAGCAGAACGTAGTTGTAGGGGTCAGCGTCCTCGGCCGAGACGAGCTTCTCGTACTCGTTCAGCGCCCCGTCCAGATCTCCCGTCTGGATATAGCGCTGCGCACGACGCTTGATGTCGATCGCCTTGTCCAAGTTGGCTTTCTCCGCGGCACCCGCGCGATCCGGAACCTAAGGACGCGCGGGCCGGGGCATGGCGCTCCGGCGCACGTCCCGGCTCAAGCGCTGATGATCGTCTGCACCGCCTCCTGGCAACGCCGGGCCGCCGGACCCAACGCCGCCTGCAGGCGCTGCAGGGCCGTCTCCACGTCGTGGGTATCGGCCCCCGGAGCAATCGACTTCAGATTGATTTGCACGTTCAGCATTGCGCCTTCGGCCCCGGCGCGGGCCAGCAGGCCGGCCACCCCGGCGTCGGTGATCGCGTTGGGATTCCCGGACTTGGCCACGCAGGCCGCGAGCTCCAGGACCTCGAGGCAGGCCTCAGCGGTGCGCAGCGGCACGCGGCTCGCTTCCAGCTCCACCGCCGCCACCGCCTTCGAGCGGGCTTCGGTCTCCGCCGGGGTGGTCTGGGGCAGTTTCCGGGCCTTGAGCACCGCGTCGAACGCCTCGCTGTCGCGCCGTCCCAGCGCCAGCAGGGTGCGCCGCAGGGATTCGGCACGGGCGCGCACCTGTTTCATCTCCGGCTCCGCCGCCGCGTACTTCTTCTTGCCGAGGGTGAGCCCCGCCACCATCGCCGCCAGGCTCGCGGCCAGCGCCCCCGCCACCGCGGACACCGTCCCCCCGCCGGGGGTGGGTGCCGGCGAGGCCACCTCGTCCATCAGGCCGCCCAGGGTCACCGCCTCGCTCACCGGCGGGCGCCTCGGCCTCAGCTCCAGCACCTGGTCGCGGCGGAAGCTCTCGAGCTGGAGCGCGTGCTCGGCGACGTCCAGCATCGCGTACTCCGGGATCAGCCCCACCACCTCGCAGCCCGCCACCTGCACCCCGTGCCG
>DATFUN010000153.1:0-6790 GCA_035260805.1 Myxococcales bacterium
GAGCGCCCCCCCGCCGGCGATGAGGGTAGCCCCTGCGATGTCCAGCGCGGTCGCGCGGGCGCCGAGCGGATTCGCGACCAGGCCGCCGGTCAACAGGCCCAGCCCGGTCCCTCCCACCAGCCAGGTCCACACGCGCCCTCCCCCGCCCCCCGCTCCCGTCCGCGGCAGCGCCGGCAGCGGGAGCGTGGGCTGCTCCTGGGCGTTCTGCGCCGGTCCGAGCTCGATCCGGAAGGGACGGTCGGGGTCGCCCGCCCGCGCCGGGCCGTTGCCGAACTCGTCGTACGCCTCGATGTAGTACTCGAGGACGTTGCCCGGCGGCGCGGGGAGGTTCGCCCCCCACTGGTTCTTCTGGCCCTTCACCTGCTTCATGTCGATCGGCTTCTCGTACGGGCTGGCCGGACCGAAGCGGAAGAAGACCTGCGGGAAGATCTTGCTCTCGTCGGTGATCTTCGCGAACACGGGCGTCTGCTTTCCTCTGTCCCCCCGGGTGACCGGCGCGTGCGAGATGACCGGGGGAGCGCTGTCGTCCGCGCGCGCCGCCGCGCAAAAGACAAGGACCGCCGCCGCCGCCCCTACGATCATCGCCCGCATCGGCCCGCAGAGTAGGCGACTCGGCGGCATCTGGACAATGATAGAAGCTGCCCGTGCGCATCGTCATCGACGGAAGCTCGCTCAAGCTCGAGCAGGTCGCGCAGGCGGCTGCCGGCGGAGCCCGCGTCGAGATCTCCCCGGCGGCGCGCGAGCGGGTGCGGGCCGCGCGCCGGCTGGTGGACCGAATCGCCGAAAGCGGCGCTCCCACCTACGGCGTCAACACCGGGTTCGGCACCCTGGCCGAGGTGCCTATCGCGCGGACCGATCTGCGCAAGCTGCAGCGCAACCTGATCCTCTCGCACGCGGCCGGCGTGGGCGAGCCGCTGGCCCCGCAAGCGGTGCGCGCGTTGATGCTGCTCCGCGCGAACGTGCTCGCCGGCGGATACAGCGGCATCCGCGAGAGCACGCTGGACCTCCTCGTCGCGCTGCTGGAGCGCGACGTCATCCCCGTGGTGCCCGAGAAGGGCTCGGTGGGCGCGAGCGGCGACCTGGCTCCCCTGGCGCACCTCGCACTGGTGCTGATCGGCGAGGGCGAGGCGTTCTTCCGCGGGGAGCGGCTGGCCGGGCGAGAAGCGCTGCGCCGCGCCGGGCTGGAGCCGGTGGTGCTGGAGGCCAAGGAGGGCCTCGCGCTGGTCAACGGCACCCAGGCGATGGAAGCGGTCGGCGCGCTGGCCCTCCTCGAGGCCGAGCAGGTCCTGCGGATCGCCTCGGTGGCCTGCGCCATGACGGTCGAGGGACTGAAGGGCTCGCACCGCCCGTTCCTCGCCGCCATCCACCGCGTGCGCGGGCAGCGGGGCCAGATGGAAGTGGCTGCCGAGCTGCGCGCGCTCCTCGCCCAGAGCGAGATCGAGCGCAGCCACCAGGGCCCGGACTGCGACAAGGTGCAGGACCCCTACTCGCTCCGCTGCGCCCCTCAGGTGCACGGGGCGGCGCAGGACGCGCTGCGCTTCGTGCGCGAGGTGATCTCCATCGAGGCGAACGCCGCGACCGACAACCCGCTCGTCTTCGCGGAGGGGCACGGCCAGCTGGACGTCCCCGGCGAGCAGGTGGTGAGCGGCGGGAACTTCCACGGCCAGCCCGTCTCGCAGGCGCTCGACCTGTTGGCCATCGCCTGCGCGCAACTGCAGGCGATCAGCGAGCGCCGCGTGGAGCAGCTGGTGAACCCGTCGCTGTCGGGGCTGCCGCCGTTCCTGGCGCAGGACTCGGGGCTCAACTCGGGGTTCATGATCGCGCAAGTCACCGCGGCGGCGCTGTGCGCGGAAAGCAAGGTGCTGGCGCATCCGGCCTGCGTCGACACCATCCCCTCCTCCGCCGGGCGAGAGGACCACGTGTCGATGGGGATGACCGCGGCCTTGAAGGCGCGGACGGTGGTGGAGAACGCGCGCAGCGGCCTCGCCATCGAGCTTCTCGTCGCCGCGCAGGCGCTCGATCTCCGGTTGCCGCTGACGCCCGGTGTGGGCGTGCAGGCGGCGTATCGGGCCATCCGGAGCCGGGTTCCCCACATGGCCGAAGACCGCGAGCTGCACCGCGACATCGCCGCCGT
This sequence comes from Myxococcales bacterium, assembly GCA_035260805.1. GTDB lineage: Bacteria > Myxococcota > Myxococcia > Myxococcales > 40CM-4-68-19 > VBKO01. Next base: position 2,135 of record DATFUN010000153.1, read on the forward strand.
CCGGGAGATGCTTCCGGAGATCGACCGGGCGGCGCGGCGCGCGGCCGGCTTGCCCTGACGGGTCGGCTGGAAGGCGCCGTTCCTTCGGCGGAGCGGCAGCGCCGTTGTAGTCTCGCAGCGATGCCACCCGAGAGCTCCGCCACCCCTGCGCAGCGCGAGCCGACCGAGGCCGACCTCCAGGCGGCGGGCGCGGCCTTGGAGGAGCTGGCCCGCGAGGCCGCGTCGGTGGGCGACCGGAAGGAAGCCGCCGGCCTGCACTACGCCATGGGCCGCGTCTACGACGACCGGCTGCGCGACCCCCGCAGCGCTGCCGTCTGCTACCAGAACGCGTTCCAGCTCGATCCGGCGCACCGGCCGACCCTGGAGGCCGCCCGCCAGCTCTTCCTCGCCGCGGGCCGGCTCGACAAGGTGCTCGCCTTGCACGAACGGGAGGAAGCGCTGCTCGGCTCTCCTGCGGAGCGCGCCGAGTCGCTCCGCGCGCAGGCGGCGCTGCTCCTTTCGCACCGCGACTCCGCAGAGGCGGCGCGGCGCATCCACCAGGCGCTGGAGCTCGCTCCCGACCATCCGGCCCTGTTGGCCGCGGCGGTCGAGGCGGCGCGCGGCAACAAGCCTTCGTGCGCGCGCCTCCTGTTGCGCTTCGCCTCCGCCGTGCGCGATGACGTGCAGAAGGCGCAGCTCCTCCGCCGCGCGGTGCTGCTGGTCGAGGAGATCCAGGCGGAGCCCGCGCTCCCCGACCTCGCGCAGGCGGGGCGGCCTGGCGCGGAAGAGCTGGATGCGCTGTACGAGGAGGTCCTGCGCAAGCTGCACTCCGCCGACCCGAAGGACCCGGTCGGCGTGCTCGGGCTTCTGCAGCGCGCGCGGGCAAGCAACGACTGGGAAGCCGTGCTGCGGCTCTGCCGCGAGCGCGCCGAACGGACCTGCGCACCCTCCGAACGGGTGGTGGTCGCGAACGTCGCCGCCCACCGGCTGGGCAAGCTGGCGGAGGCGATCTCCGAGCTGCGCGCCTCCCTGGAGGACGACCGGCGCGACCCGGCCCTCCTCGCGCTGCGCGCCTCCTTCGCGGAGCAGCAGCGCTCCCCTGACCTGGCCGACGCCCTGCGCGCGCGCGCCGCAGGCACCGGTGAGCCCACCGAGCGCGCCGACCTCAAGATCGCCGCCGCCGCGCTCGTCGCCGACCCCGTCGAGCAGGAGCAACTGCTGTCCGAGGCGCTGGCCGACAACCCCGGCGACGCGGCCGCCATCGCGCAGCACGCGCGCCTGGTTGCGCAGCGCGATCCGCTCGCCGCGGCCGAGCGGTTCGCTGCGTTGGCCCAGGCGCTTGCCGAGCACGTCCCCGCGGAGGCCGCCGGGCACTACCTGGAGGCCGGAGCGCTGCTGGAGCTCGGTGGCCAGCGGGAGGACGCGGCGAGGATGGCGCGCAACGCGCTCGCGCTCGCGCCGCGCAGCCCGGCCGGGGAAGGAGCGCTGCGGCTCCTGCAGCGCACGGTGCCGTTCCTCGGCGGCCACGCGGAGCTGGCCGCGCTGCTCGAGCAGGCCGCGCAGCACGTTTCCCGCGCCCCGGCCGCGGAGCTCTTGGGGCGGGCCGCGGCGCTCCTCTCCGACGTCCCGCCGGCGCCCGACGGGTCGGCGAACCCGCGCGCGCACGCGCTGGCGCTGGCCCAGCGCGCAGCCGAGCTGGCGCGAGGGCTGAGCACGCCGCGCTCGCTGGAGGCCTGGACCTCGCTCGCGCTGCGCTCGATGGATCTGGCTTCTCTCTCCGCCGCGCTGGAGGCGCGCGCGGAAGCGGCCCAGGGGGCCGACGCGGCCGACCTGCTGGTGGAAGCCGCCGAGCTGTCTCGCGCCACCGGCGACGAGGCGCGCGCCCTGGATCTCTTCCGCAAGGCCCGCGCGGCCGACGCGGCATCGGAGCCCGCGCGCCGCGGGCTGCTCTCGCTGCCGGGCCTGCCCGATACCGAGCGCATCGACTTGTTGGCCGAGGAGGCGAACGCGGCCGAGCCCGCGCGCGCGGCGGCGCTGCAGGCCGAGCGCGCAGCGCTGCTCGAGGGACAGGCCAGGCTCGACGAGGCGGTGGAAACGTCCACGCAGGCCCTCGCGCTGGGCGGAGCCGACCTGGCGGTGCTGCGGCGGCTGGCGCGGCTCCACATCCGGCGCGCCGACCATCCGGCGGCGTTGGCGGTCCTGGCGCAGATCGCGGAGGCCGTTCCGGAGGGGAGCGCCCGGGCGGACGCGCTGGCGCGCGCGGCCGAGTTCGCCGAGTGGAAGGCAGGCGATGCGCAGGTCGCCGTCCAATTGTACGCCGCGGCCGCCGACGCCCACCCAGGCGGGCCGTACGCGGTGGTCCAGCTCGCGCGGCTGCACGCCTGGATGGGCCGATTCGCGGAGGCCGCGCAGGCCTACGAGCAGCTCGCCCACAGGTCGCCGCTCTCCACCGAGCGCGCGGAGGCCCTGCGCTGGGCGGCATCGCTCCAGGCGCATCGCTGCGCACAGCCAGCGAAGGCAGCCGAGCTGTATCGGGGGGTCCTCGCCGAGGCGCCCGGAGACCTGGAGGCGATCGCCGCGCTGCTAGAGCTCGTCGGCGACGATCCCGCGCCGGACGCGCGCCGTGAGCGCGCCGACCTGCGCGGGCGGCTGGCGAGCCGCTGTCAGGATGCGCGCTTTGCGGCGCTGCTGCGCGTCGAGGCCGCGCGCGACCGGATGGAGGCCGGGGATCGCGAGCAGGCCGTCGCGGAGTACCGCCGGGCGCTCGCGCTCAATCCGCAGGATCGCATCGCTCTTGACCTGGTCGACCAGGCGCTGCGGTCGGGCGGAAACGGCGAGCTGCTCGCGGAGCACCTCGCCTTCCGCTCCGCGTACGCGGAAGGCCCCTCCCGTGCCGCGCTGGCGCTGCAGCAGGGGGAGCTGCTCGAGGACGCGGGCCACCTGGACGCCGCCGCGGCCGCCTACCGGCAAGCGCTGGACGGCGACCCGGCTTCGGTGCTGGCCGTCCGCGGCGCCCGGCGTGTCGCCGGCCGGATCGCGGATCGGCACACGCACGCGAAGGAGGCCGGCGGCGCGGCGGACGCGACCTTCGAGCCCGGGCGGCTGGTCGAGGCCGCCCTGCTGGAGCAGCACCTCGGGGAGGCAGGGGAGGCCCCCGCCGAAGCGGCGCAGGAGATTCCCATCGAAGTGGCAGAGGAGATTTCCATCGAAGTGGCAGAGCCCGCGCCCGCGATGGAGGATGTTGCGCCAGCCGCGGAGGAGCCTCCGCCCGCGGCGCACGAGGCCGGGCCAGCCGCGGAGGAGCCGCTCTCCGCGGACTCCTTGCACGAGAGGGTTGCGCTCGCGCTATCCGACGGCCGCGAGGACGCAGCCGTGTGCACCTCCTCGGTGCTCGTCGCGCTGGGCCTGGCCACGGACGAGGAGATGGCGCTCCACGCGGGCTCGGTCGCGCAGCCCCCGCGCGCGGAGCTTCCTCCGCTGCCCGACGACGAGCGCCTGCTCGCGCCCGGCGACCAGGGCGCCGCGCGCGACCTGCTCAGCGCGGCGTCGGCGGCGCTTTCGCGCGCGCTTCCCACCGAGCTCGCCGGACGCGGCGACCGGGTGAAGGGCGACAATCCCGTCCGGCGGGTGTGCGCCGCCATCGCGCGGGCCCTGGGAATCGCCGAGCCCGCGCTCTACGTGGCGAAGGGCGAGCCCACCGTGGTGCTGCCGACCGCCACCGAGCCGCCGGGCCTGCTGGTGGGGTTGGAGGTTCCCAAGCGACACCATTCGCGCCAGCAGCGCTTCCTGTATGCGCGCGCCCTGGCGCACATCCGCCGCGGGACGCAGGCCGTCGCCGGCCTTCCGCCGGAGCGGCTCGCCCAGATCGTCGCCGAGCTGGTCCGCCTGAGCGCCCCGGAGGGGACCGACCTCTCGGGCCTGCCCCCGCCCGACGCTGCGCTCGGGCAGGCCCTGGCGCAAGCGCTGAAGCCCGGCGAGCGGGACGCGCTCTCTCCTCTCGCGCAGCGCGCCGCCGCCGAGCCTCCTCCGAGCTGGGAGTCGCTGGCGCTCGCCCTGCGGGAGACCGCCGAGCGGACCGCGCTGGTCATCTGCGGCGATCCCGCCGCGGGCCTCGCCATCGTGGCATCCGAGTGCCCCGGCGGCGCCGACCGTCCCGAGGTGGCCCGCCTGGCCCGATTCGCCGTCAGCGACGCGTATCTCTCGCTGCGCGGCTGACTGCCAGAGTGCATTCCATTACCGCCGCGCCGTGAAAAAGCGTAGGGCGGCTTTTCGGGGTGGGTCTCGATCTCAGTCCCAGCGACAAACTCAACCTGTGTCGGGGCTTGCGACGCCGTTACTCCGATGAGGGCGGCAGACAGTCTGGCGACCGTCAGGCGCGAGGTTGGCTACAAGACCTAACGCATTGCGTCCCGCCCCGGCGCGGATCAGACGACTCGGGCGGGGCGGTGGCTCCATCGGACAAGTTACGTATGCGGGTCGTTTGCGGTTGACAAGCATTGGGCACGTCCCTTCCGGCGCTGCCGCAAGTAACCTTTTCTTTAGCCTTGTCGTCGCCGAGGACGCCTGCAGAGCGGCCGTTTGGGAATGTACCTCTTCGCGGCTCGGCCCGCCGTGCAGCGCGCACGTGCCGTCTCCGCGGGAGGCCAAAAAACGCCGTGCTACGAAGCACGCATGATG
>DATFUN010000154.1:0-2953 GCA_035260805.1 Myxococcales bacterium
GTCAGGTACGCGATCGCCTTCTCTTCCAGGTCGTCGGTCAGCGCCTCCAGCGCATAAGATCCGCCGAGCGGATCGATCAGGTCGGCCGCCCCGCTCTCGTGCGCGACGATCTGCTGCGTTCGCAGCGCGATGCGCGCCGACTCCTCGCTGGGGAGCGCGAGCGCCTCGTCGCGCGAGTTGGTGTGCAGGGACTGGCAGCCGCCCATCACCGCGGCGAAGGCCTGCAGCGCGACGCGCACCACGTTGTTGTCCGGCTGCTGAGCGGTGAGGCTGGACCCGGCGGTCTGCGCGTGGAAGCGCAGCGTCCAGCTGCGCGGATCCTTGGCCTTGAACCGCTCGCGCATGGTGCGCGCCCAGAGGCGCCGCGCCGCCCGGAACTTGGCCACCTCCTCGAGGAAGTTGTTGTGGACGTTCAAGAAGAAGCTCAATCGGCCGGCGAAGGAGTCCACGTCCAGGCCGCGCTTCACCGCCGCGTCCACGTAGGCGATCCCGTCGGCGAGCGTGAAGGCGATCTCCTGCGCCGCGGTCGAGCCGGCCTCGCGGATGTGGTAGCCGCTGATCGAGATGGGGTTCCACTTCGGCATCGCCTCGGCCGTGTAGGCGAAGACGTCGGTGATGAGGCGCATCGACGGCCCGGGCGGATAGATGTACGTGCCGCGCGCGATGTACTCCTTGAGCACGTCGTTCTGCACCGTCCCCGACAGCTCCCGCGCGGGGGTGCCGTGGGCCTCCGCCACCGACTGGTACAGGGCCAGCAAGGTGGCGGCCGTCGCGTTGATGGTCATGGACGTGGAGACCTTGCCCAGGTCGATGCCCTGGAAGAGCCGCTCCATGTCCTCGACGGTGTCGATGGCAACGCCCACCCGGCCCACCTCGCCGCGCGCGCGCGGGCTGTCCGAGTCGTGGCCCATCTGCGTGGGAAGGTCGAAGGCCGTGGACAGTCCGGTCTGGCCCGAGGCGAGCAGGTAGCGGAAGCGCCGATTCGTTTCTTCGGCGGTGCCGAAGCCGGCGTATTGGCGCATGGTCCAGAACCGGCCGCGGTACATCGTCGGCTGGATGCCGCGGGTGAACGGGTACTCGCCCGGGAACCCGAGCTTCTCTTCGTAGGCCGTGTCCCTGGGGACGTAGAGCGGGTCGAGCGCCATGCCGCCGGTGGTGGCGAACTGCGCCTGGCGCAGCGCGCCCGGCTTCCCGGCGGCCTTGCCGTACATCTCGCGCGCCCACCGTTCGAGCGCCGCCTCGACTCGTCGCGTGCTGCTGGCCATGTGCGTCCTCGAGGCCAGTCGCCGCCGTATCCGGCGGCGCTGTGCTGTTGAGAGTGGACGTTCCGGATCCGCTCTCGCCGGGAATCTACCTGACGCCCTCAGCGTACGCGACGGCGTACCAGAATGCGGCGTCGGGCCTCTTCCCGAACCGGCGGAGCTGGGAGAGCGCCTCGTCGACTTCCGCCGGCCCGAGCAGCCCGGCCGAGACGATGGTTTCCCGCGTCGCGGCCAGCAGGAAGTGCAGGTTCTCGACGAAGGCGGGAAAGGCAGCCTCGCCGGCGCAAGCTCCGAAGAACAGCCAGGTGCACCGGGTCGGCCGGGCCCCGGCCTCGTGCAGGAGCGCGGCCAGGCGGCGGCCCACGATCGGGTCGTTGCCCAGCCGGTCGTAGGTGCGCATGTACGCCTCCCAGAGCGGCCGGAGGCCCGGCGGCTCGGGCCACAAGCGCAGCACGTCGTGATCGTCGTCCTGCAGCACGATGCGTCCGCCGGGCCGGACCGCGCGCACCATCGCCTTCGCCACCGCCAGCGGATCGGGCACGTGCTCCAGCACGAACCGCGCATGCGCGAGGTCGTACGCGCCGGGCTCCACCTGCGCGACCACCACGTCGGCCTCGCGCAGCTCGAGCAGGTGCTCCTCGCCCGCGGCGCGCGCCTGCTGCATTGCCTCGGCGATCTGCTCGGCGCTCCGCTCCAGGCCGACCGCCCGCGTTCCCGCCTGGCGCGCCATCGCGCGGGTCAGCTGCGCAAGCCCGCAGCCGAAATCGACGATGCGCTCGCCGCCGCGCAGCCGGAGCTCGCGCAGCGCGGCGTCGTTGAGCAGCTGGTTCAACTGCGAGAGGCGCGCCTGCTCTTCCTTCGCGGTGCCGTGGATGTAGCGGGATTCGCTCAAGCGCGCCTCGCCAGCAAAAGCGCCGCCCAGGGAACGGTGGCGGTGAGGAATGCCGCGGCCGAGGTGCCCAGCCAGAGGTGGAAGTGAGGCGGGTCCACCTCCAGCAAGACGCGCGCGATGAGCGCCGCGACGAGCAGCCCGGAGGAGGCGACGAGCTGCCAGGGGCGGGCGCGGAGCGGATGGGGGCGCTCGCCGTGTGGCAGCGCCACCTGGGTTGCGACGGCGAGCACCAGGGCGGTGAAACAGCCGAGGAACACCAGGTGGAGCCCGGCACGCCGGTACTCGGGGGCGACCGCCACCCAGAGATAGCCGGCGGGGAGCATCCATACCGACCAGCGGGCGATCCGGCGGTGCAATCCGGGCAAGGTCGGCGGATGGAGCGCTTCCAGGGATCCGATCACCACCGAGAGCACGATCGCGGCACGCAGCGCGTACGCCGCTTGCACCGAGGCGCGGTGCTCGAGGAAGAACGTCGCCGCGAAGGCCACGGCGAGCACCGCGTGCAGCGCATAGGCCCAGGCGGGCGGCCTTCGCTCCGAGGCCCGATCCACGCCGCGGGTGACGGCCGGCAGGAGCAGGCCGCCGATCCCCAGGACGAGCCCGGTGAACAGTCCCTGCAGCAACAGGCCGCGCCCGACCAGGTGGAGCCAGAACCCACGATCGTCCAGCGCCGCCGCGACGCCCGTGAGGACCGCTCCCGTGGCGCCCATCAGGAGGCCCGCGGCCACCCAGACGAAGCTGGCGGGAATGGGACGGGTGCCGCGACGCGCTCGCCGGACCACGAACCCGACCAGCACCG
>DATFUN010000155.1:0-3319 GCA_035260805.1 Myxococcales bacterium
CGACGACGAGGGTGGATTCGAGGTGCGCACCGAGCCGGCCGCGCTGATGCAGGTGCACAAGGCGCTGGAGGGGAAGCTGCCGGTCGGCGCGCCGAAGATGGTGTTCCTGCCCAAGAGCACGGTACAGGTCTCGGGAGACGCGGCGGAGAAGGTGCTGCGGCTGATCGAGAACCTCGAAGAGAACGACGACGTCCAGCACGTGTACGCGAACTTCGAGATGGACGACGGCACCATCGCGCAGCTCGAGTCGCGCGCCTAGGGAGGGGACCTGCGCGTCCTGGGGATCGACCCCGGCTCTCGGTACTGCGGCTTCGGCGTGGTCGAGGACGCCGGCGGCGCGCGCATGCGGTACGTCGATCACGGCGTATTGGCGGTCGGCGAGGGCGGACCGGTCGAGGCGCGGCTCGCGGCGCTCCACCTGGGCCTTCTGCAGGCGCTGGACAAGCATCGCCCGCAGATCGTCGCCATCGAGGAAGTCTTCCATGCGCGCAACTCGCGCTCGGCGCTGGTGCTCGGGCAGGCCCGCGGCGTGGCGCTGCTCGCCGCGGCCCAGGCCGGCGCGCCGGTGCGCAGCTTCGCCCCATCGATGATCAAGCAGGCGGTGACGGGGACGGGCAGGGCGGAGAAGGAGCAGGTGGGCCGCATGGTCTGCGTCCTGCTCGGCATCGCGGTGCACGATCGGATGGACGCGACCGACGCGCTGGCGACGGCCATCTGCGGGCTCTTGCGGGCGCGCGAGCCGGTCGCGGACGAGCGGCCGAGGCGCGACTGGCGCGCGGCGCTGGGGCGGTCGTTGCGGGGACGGCGGTGATCGCGAGGCTCTCCGGGACGCTCTTGGAGAAGCGCGGAGATCTGGCGGTGGTGGACGTGGGGGGCGTCGGGTACCTCGTCCATGTCTCCCTGCAATCCGCCGCGCGCCTGCCCGCCGAGCGCGGCCCGGTCAATCTGCGGACCTATACCCACGTGCGCGAAGACGCGCTGCAGCTCTTCGGGTTTGCCACCGAGGAGGAGGAGCGGCTGTTCCTGCTGCTCATCGAGGTCAGCGGAGTGGGTCCGCGGCTGGCGCAGACCATCCTCTCCGGCATGCCCGCGGGCGAGCTGGCCGCCGCGCTGGTCGGCGGGGAGATCGCGCGCCTGACGCGCATCTCGGGCGTCGGCAAGAAGACGGCGGAGCGGCTGGTGCTCGAGCTGAAGGACAAGCTGAAGACCTCCGATCTGCTGGGGCGCGAGGAGCCGCGGGCGGTGCCGCTCTCCGGGAGCGGGGCCCTGGTCAGCGCCCTCTTGAACCTCGGCTACAAGCCGGGCACCGCCGAGCGCACCGCCGAGGCCGTGCGGCGCAGCCTGGGTCCCGCAGCGGCGGTGGAGGATCAGCTCCGCGAGGCGCTGCGGCTCATCTCGGGAGCGCCGTGAAGTCAGCGTCGGGGTCTCTGGAGATTCGCGAGCTGACGCCCGAGCTGTGGCCGGCGTTCGAGAAGCTGTTCGGTCCCAACGGGGCCTGCGCCGGATGCTGGTGCATGTGGTGGCGCATCCCCGAAGGCGAACGCTTCAAGGACGTCAGAGGCGCCGAGGCGAAACGGCGGCAGAGGAAGCTGGTGCTCGCCGGCAAGTCGCGCGGCCTGCTCGCGTTCGCGGACGGTGAGCCCGTCGGCTGGTGCGCCTATGGACGGCGTACGGAGTTCGGCGCCCTGGCCCGGTCGCGCACGCTGGCCTGCGACGACGCGGAGCAGGTCTGGTCCTTGCCCTGCTTCTTCATCAAGGCCGGCTGGCGCGGCCGCGGCGTCGCCCGGGCGTTGCTGCGCGCGGCGCTCCGATCCCTCCGGCGCCACCGCGCGCGCACCGCCGAGGCGTATCCGGTGCGTCCGCCGGCGAGCAACGCGGGCGCTTTCACCGGCACCGTTCCGTGGCTCGAGTCGGAAGGATTCCGAGTGGTGGAAGCCCATGCCCGCGGCCGGCAGCGTGCCCGCAAAGCGCTGTGATAGCGTAGTCGCCCGATGCAAGAAGCGAAGCGCGGCAGCGAGGTGGACGCGGAGCAACAGGGGGACGACTCGCGCTTCGACAGCTCGCTGCGGCCCAAGAGCTTCGACGAGGTGGTCGGCCAGGCCGCGCTGCTCGACAACTTGAAAGTCTTCGTCAAGGCGGCCGGCGCGCGGCGCGAGCCGCTCGACCACGTGCTCTTCTGCGGCCCCCCCGGGCTGGGCAAGACGAGCCTCGCGCACGTGATCGCGAACGAGCTGGGCGCGCAGATCCACGTGACCAGCGGCCCCGCGCTGGAGCGCAAGGGCGACCTCGCCGGCATCCTCACCAACCTCGCCGACGGCGACGTGCTGTTCATCGACGAGATCCACCGCCTGAACCCCGCCATCGAAGAGAACCTCTATCCGGCGATGGAGACGTACACGTTCGACATCGTGATCGGCGACGGCGCCGGCGCGCGCGCGATCAAGCTCCCGCTCAAGCGGTTCACGCTCATCGGCGCCACCACCCGCACCGGGCTTCTCACCGGACCGCTGCGCGATCGATTCGGCATCGTGAACCGGCTCGATTTCTACCCCGCCGCGGACTTGCAGGAGATCGTCCGCCGCTCCGCACGGAAGCTGCAGGTGCAGATCGACGACGCCGGCGCGCACGAGATCGCCCGCCGGGCCCGGGGAACGCCGCGCATCGCCAACCGGCTGCTGCGGCGGGTGCGCGACTTCGCCGAGGTGGAAGGCGACGGCCGCGTCACCCAGAAGGTCGCCGACCGCGCCCTGCAGCGGCTCGAGGTGGACGGCGCCGGACTGGATCCGATGGATCGGAAGATCCTGACAACGCTGATCGACAAGTTCGGCGGCGGCCCGGTCGGCGTGGACACGGTGGCGACCGCGGTCGGCGAGCAGCCCGACACGCTGGAGGACGTCTACGAACCCTTCCTGATGATGGAAGGCTACCTGGTCCGAACCCCCCGCGGCCGCGCCGCCACTCCCCGCGCCTACGAGCACCTCGGCCGCAAAATCCCCACCTCCCTGCAGGGCTCCCTCCTCTGAGTTAGCCGAGGTAGAGCCTAAAAGCGTTTCACGCGAAGCGCGGAAGGGGAAAAAGCGCGGAAGGATTGGGGTCAAACACCCTGACTTCCGCGCTTCCCTTTGTCTCCCGCGCTTCGCGTGAAACGCTTTTAGCCTGATGAGAGTGGCGGCAAAGTCGCGGGGAGCGGGGATCTGCCGGACAATGGAGGGGTGGACCGGCGCGGCGTCGCTCAGGATTTTTTCTTCGAGCTGATGCGCGACTCGCAGCGCGTCCGCGCGGCCTACCTGGCGGAGCGCGAGCGCTGGATCCGGACGTT
>DATFUN010000156.1:0-2460 GCA_035260805.1 Myxococcales bacterium
CCCGGCCGCTTCGATCGGCAGGTGCTGGTCGATCGACCCGACCGGCGCGGGCGCGAGCAGATCCTCCGCATCCACGCCCGCGAGGTGAAGCTCGGCGCGGACGTCGATCTGCGCGAGGTGGCGACGCGCACTCCGGGGTTCGCCGGCGCGGACCTCGCCAACGTGGTGAACGAGGCGGCGCTCCTGGCCGCGCGCAAGGACCGCGACAAGGTGGTGATGGCCGACTTCATGGAGGCCATCGAGCGCGTGGTGGCGGGCCTGGAGAAGAAGAACCGCCGCATGAACGAGAAGGAGAAGGAGATCGTCGCCTACCACGAGTCCGGGCACGCGCTCGTCTCCAGCCTGTGCCGGTACTCGGAGCCGGTGCACAAGATCTCCATCATCCCCCGCGGCCTCGCCGCGCTGGGCTACACGCTGCAGCTCCCGCTCGAGGACCGGTACCTCATGTCCCGCGAGGAGCTGTACGACAAGCTCGCGGGCCTGATGGGCGGCCGCGCGGCGGAGGAGATCATGGTGGGGAGCATCTCCACCGGCGCCTCCAACGATCTGAAGCAGGCCACCGAGATCGCGCGGATGATGGTCACCGAGTACGGCATGTCCGACGCGATCGGGCCGGTGTCGCTCGCCGAGCGCAGCCGTTCGCCGTTCCTCGGTGCAACGAACGGGATGGGCGGCATCGCGGAGCGCATCTACAGCGAGCGCATGCAGCGCAAGATCGACGCCGAGGTCAGCCGGCTGCTCGACGAGGCGATGAACCGGGCGCGCGACCTCGTCCGCACGCACCGGGACGCGCTCGGCAAGGTGGCCGCGCGCCTCCTGGCGGTGGAAGTGATCGAGGGGGACGAGCTGCGCCGCATCCTCAACGAGGCCGGTGCCCTGGTGCCGGACAAGCGCGTCCAGACCGCCGAGGCCGAGCACGAAGCGGCCGAGCAGGCGGAGCGACACGCAGGGACGTAGCGCCGTGTTTTCGCGGTGTTAGAACGGGGGGTCCCGGGGGGCGGGAGGCGCATGTCGACTCTGAAGATCGGGCGCTCGCACAAGGCGCGCAAAGCTCTCTTCGCGCGCGGCATCCGCCGCGGGTACCTGCTGATCGACGAGATCGACGAGGCGCTGCCGCCCGGCAGCTTGACCGACGCCGAGCGCTGGCTGCTCTTCTATTCGCTCAAGGCTTCGCGCGTGGAGGTGCGGGACGGCGAAGGGAACGCGGTAAATCTGGCCGACCGCCCGCCCGTTCCTCACGAGGAAGCCGAGGTCGATCAGCAGCACTGATCGGCGGCGCGGCGGTCAGCTGGGCAGGGTCCGCGCGAACCGGAGGACCTCCTCCGCGAACGCCACTGGAGCCTCAGTCCGCTGCCTTCGTCGCGCACTTCCAGCGCCAATCCGGACAGCCGGACGCGGGCCATGCGCCCTCCCGGGGACGGCCTCATTCTGCCATGTTAGCGTTACGATCTGGTTTCCGGGTCCGAGATCCTGCTGCGCAGTCCGCTTCGCGGCTGTAGCCTGCGGACAGGATTGAAATGCCGGGCCGCGGGGGCTGTTCTAGAAAACCGGCCGTCCGCCCGCCCGCTTGGAGGCACGTTCATGCAACGCTCTCGCATCACCCTGCTGTGCGCATTTGCCCTGGGGTCGCTGGCCACCGTGGTAGCGCTGCCGATCGCGCTCTCCGGCCGCGAGCACCAGAAGGAGCTCGCGCCCGACGCGCGCGCCGCCCCGTTTCCTGCCGCCGCTGACGCGGCGCCGCCGGCCGCGCAGCAATCCCCGGGGCAGCTCACGCCGGTCCCGTCGCTCGCGCCGCTGGTGAAGCAGCTTCGGCCCGTGGTGGTGAACATCAACTCCCGCTTCAAGCCGCGCCGCGCCACCGCGCGGCGCGGGATGCCCCAGCCGCGCCAGCGCGCCCCGTTCGACCAGAACCCGGGCGACGACAGCGAAGACGGCGGCGATCAGCAGGACCCGATGGAGCGCTTCTTCCGCTTCTTCGGCGGGCAGCCCACGCCCGACGACCAGGAGCGGCACGGGCTCGGCTCCGGCTTCCTCATCGGCAACGGCCTGGTGCTGACCAACAACCACGTGGTGGAGATCCAGGATCCGGGCTCCAACAAGTTCCGCGCCATGGACGACATCAAGGTCATCACCGACGAGACCTCGCCCGTCGGCGCCCGCGAGTACGTCGGCAAGGTGATCGGGAACGATCCCAAATCCGACATCGCGCTCGTCAAGCTCGAGGGCGAGCACGTGAACGAGCTGAAGGGTGCGGTGCTGGGCGACAGCGACGCGCTGCAGGTGGGCGACTACGTGATCGCCATCGGCGAGCCGTTCGGCCTGCAGGCGACGGTCACCTCCGGGATCATCAGCGCCAAGGAGCGCGCGCTGGGGCCGACCTCGGTGTACAGCGACTTCCTGCAGACCGACGCCTCGATCAACCCGGGCAACTCCGGCGGCCCGCTCTTCAACCTCAAAGGC
>DATFUN010000157.1:0-8089 GCA_035260805.1 Myxococcales bacterium
TGCCAACTGGAACGGCAGCGCCGCCGGAGCAGCATCGGGGGCGGCCACCCAGGCCTGCACGGCCGTCGCAGCCGGTACGCACGCGGGCAAGATCGTGGTCATCGACCGCGGGACCTGCACCTTCTCGACGAAGATCCGCAACGCGCGCGACGCCGGCGCCGTGGGCGTACTGGTGGTGAACAACTCGGCCGGCGATCCCGCGGCGATGGGTCAGGACGGCACCCCGGACCAGCCCAAGACGCCGGCGGTGATGCTGGCGCAGGCCGATCGCGGCGCCATCCGCGGCCTGGCTGCCTCGAGCACCAGCGCGACGGCGAACGGCGCCGCGTTCGCCGAGGTCCTGACGAACAACCAGAACTTCCTCGCCGGATTCTCGAGCCGCGGGCCGACGAACCTGTTGGACATCAAGCCGGACGTCTGCGCTCCCGGCGTAAACGTCTATTCGTCGATCCGACACGGTGGTTTCGCCATGTTCCAGGGCACCAGCATGGCGACGCCGCACGTGGCCGGGTCGTCCGCGCTGCTGCGGCAGCTGCACCCCGACTGGACGCCGGCGCAGGTGAAGGGGGCGCTGGTCGGGACGGCCACCCGCGACGCGCGGCTGCGCACGACGAATCCGCAGAACATCGGCGGCGGCGTCATCAACCTGGCCGCGTCGTCGTCGACCGCTGCGGTGCTCGAGCCGGCGACGCTGTCCTTCCGCAAGATCGAGCCGGAGTCGGGGCAGTCGAAGACCATCTCGGTGACGCTGACGAACGTGAGCAGCGCGAGCCAGACGTTCGCGGCGGCCGCGGCGGTGACGGTCGGCGCGAGCGCCGACGTGGTGGCTTCGGTGTCCCCGTCCTCGGTGACGCTCGGCGCGGGTGAGTCTGCGACGCTCAACGTGACGGTCGACGCCGCCAAGAGCGCGGCCAGCGGCCAGTACTGGGGTCGCCTCACGGTGACGCCCTCGAGCGGCAGCCCGGTCGCGGCGCCGCTCTGGGTGGCCATCCGGACGTTCACGGACGCAGGGCCGAACCTGTAAGAGACACTTGCGCCCGCATCTCGAAGGCCCCGGGCACCTGTTCGGTGCACCGGGGCCTTTTCTTGCGGTCAGGCCCGGCAGTTCAGGACGATCTTCCCCATCTGCTCCGCCTGGGCCATGCGCCGGTCCGCGTCTGCGGCCTGGGACAGCGGGAAGACGTGGTCGACCAGCGGCCGGACGCGCTCGCGCGCCACCAGGCGAAGCATGGCGCGGAACTCGTCGTCGGTCCCCATGGTGGTGCCGCGCAGGTCGATCTGCTTGAAGAAGACGCGCGTCAGCTCGAGCTTCTCGGCCGGGCCGCGGGTCGCCCCGTATGAAACGATGCGCCCGCCCGGGGCGACCGCGTTCACCACCGCGCCGAAGTCGGGACCTCCCGCGCTGTCGATGACCAAGGACGGCGGCCGGCCCGCCTGCTGGGCCACTTCCTTGTCCCACCCCTTCTGCTTGTACGACACCGCCGCGATGGCTCCCATGCCGCGGGCGCGCTGCAGCTTCTCCTCGCTGCCGCTGGTCACCGAGACCTGGGCGCCGAGCGCCTGCGCGAGCTGCATGGCCACGGTGGCCACGCCGCCGCCGATGCCGGTGATCAGCACGTGATCGCCGCGCTTCACCTCGCCGCGGGTGACGAGCGCCCGGTACGCCGTGACGCCGGCCAGCGGCAGCGCGGCTGCCTCGGGCCAGCTCAGGTGCTCCGGCATCGGCTCCAGCCGGTCGAGGGGGAGGGCGATCTTCTCCGCGAAGGTGCCCTGCTTCGGCATGCCGCGGATGAAGAACGTCTTGGTGTCCTGGGCGCGCGGATCGGGTCCCCAGCCGTCGGAGGGGTTCACCACCACCTTGCGACCGACCCAGGACGGGTCCACGTCGGGCGCCACGGACTCGACCACGCCGGCCCCGTCGGACCCCAGGATGGCGGGAAGCTGGATCCTGGCGTACAGGCCTACCCGGATGAACTCGTCGCGGTGGTTGAGGGCCGCGGCCTCCAGGCGCACCACGGCGCCGCCCGGCGGGGCCACCGGGTCCGGAACCTGCTCGACCTGGAACTGCTGACCGATCTCGTGCAAGCGGACTGCGCGCATGATCGCCTCAAGGCGGCCGCCGGTGGGCCGCTGGTGTCCAGGTGAAGCGCAGGGCGACTTCGAGGCCGGGCGCGTTCACCCCACCCGGGCCGTCGAGCGGCGTGAGCGTGCGTACCGCGAGGCCCAGCGCGAACGCGGCGGAAAGGAGCCAGTCCGCGCCCACCGACGTGCGAGCGGCGAGCGAATACCCGGCCGCGTTCTCGGGCAGGAGCCGGACCACGCACAGCTCGAGGAACGGCGCGATCGGCGTTGCGTCGATCAGCCCCTCCAGCCCCGCGGACACCATCGTCAGCGGCTGCGTCTTTTGCGCTCCGCCCGCCGGGGACCAGAGGAGCGAGGCCGATGCGCCGCCGACCACCGCGATCTGATCGGTCAGGCGATACGCCAGGGACAGCCCGGCTCCTCCGCCGCGCCTTGCGGCGTCCACCGCCGGCTGCAGGTACGCGGTCTCCAGCCGCACCGAAAGCGCCGCATCGCCGGGGCGCGGCGAGGCGGCCAGGAGCAGCGCGAGGACCAGCACGGCGGAGCACCTTACTCGATGATTGACTCCAGAGGGGAAGTCGGGCAGGAACGCCGTCCTGAGGGAGGCCGCTTTGGCGCAGAAGCTGGACCGCAAGGAGCTGAAGAAGCCGGACGAGTTCCAGGTCGTCGCCGGCAAGGCGATGGGCTGGATGGTCGCGCACCAGAAGCCGGTGCTGGCGGTCCTCGTCGTGCTGGCGGTCGCCCTGCTCGGCGGCTGGGCCGCCTCCGCGTACTCCTCCTCACGCGATGTGAAGGCCGGCGCGGAGCTGGCGGCGGCGCTCGAGCTTTCGTCGCGGCCGCTGGCCTCGGAAGGGCAGGGACAGCCCGGCGTGGAAACCTTCCCGAACAAAGAGGAGCGGCAGAAGGCCGTCCTCGCCGCGCTGGAGAAGGTGCACGCCGATTTTCCCCGCTCCACGGCCGCCCAGACCGCAGAAGCAGAGATCGGATTCCTCAAGCTGAAGGCCGGCGACGCGGCAGGTGGGGAGGCCGCGGTGCGGGCGTTCCTCGACCACGCGTCCAGCGGGCATCCGCTGCGCGCCCTGGCGCAGGAATCGGTCGGCTACGCGCTCGAGTCGCAGGGCAAGCTCGACGAGGCGCGCGCCGCCTTCTCCCGCCTGGCGCGCGACGGCGCACCCGAGCGCGCCGCCTTCCAGGAGGCGCGCATCGCGCTCGTCGCCGGCAAGCCCGAGGCCAAGCAGCAGCTCGAGCAGGTGGCGAGGGACTATCCGAAGGAGCCGGTGGCGATGGAAGCGAACATGCGCCTGGAGCTCGCTTCGCTGCCGCCGCCCGGCGCACCGCAGGCACAGGCGCCGCAGGCGGCCAAGCCCGCCGGGGCCCCCGCGAAGGGCAAGAAGTAGATGCTCGCTGCGGCGGTCCTGGCGTTCGCGTTCACGCCGTTCTCGCACGGACCTCTGGCGCGCGCGCAGCCCGGGCACGGTGAGCGGGCGTTCTTCGTGGGCGACATGGTTCGCCTCGTGCCGCAGCGCGAGCTTGCCTACCAGCCGCGGGAGACCGCTGCGCCGGTGCTCGACGAGGCCGGGAGCCGGCTCTACGTGGGCACCAACGACGGTTGGGTGCGCTGTCTGTTCCACGGGCGCAACGCCTGGTCGTGGCGGGCCGGAGGTTCGGTGCTCTCCGCGCCTTTGCTCGACCGGGACACCCTGTACGTCGGTTCGGCCGACGGCAAGCTCACCGCCCTCAACCGGATCACGGGCGAGGTGCGCTGGTCCAGCGATCTGCACGAGGAGCTGACCACCACGCCGACCTTGTCCGGACGGCGCTTGTACGTGATGTCGAGCGAGGAGTCGGTCACCGCGCTGGACGCCGAGACGGGCAAGAGCTTGTGGAAGTTCCACCGCGATCCGCCGGCCGGCTTCACCATCCGGGGCAATTCGCGTCCGCGCGTCTCGCACGGAAGCATCTACGCCGGCTTCGCCGACGGATCGGTGGTCGCGCTCGGCCCCGAAGACGGCGTGGCCAAGTGGATCCGCGCCGTGAGCGGCACCGGCGACTACCTGGACGTCGACGACCTGCAGGCGCCTGACGACGAGGGCCGGGTGTATGCGGCGAGCAGCAGGGTGGGAGTGGTTGCGGTCGACGCGGCGACCGGGAACCCGGTATGGACGGCGCCCTTGCCCGGCGCGAACCACGTGATGGTGGACGGTCCGCGGGTGTACGCGAGCGGGAAGGGTGCGCTCGTCGCGCTCTCCCGCGCCGACGGCAAGGTGTTGTGGAAGCTCAATCTGGGCAACGATCGCTACGCCACGCCGGCCGCGATGAGCGGCGGGCTGCTGCTCCTGGCCGTCGAGCGCGGGCCCCTGATGGCGGTCGATGCGGTGACCGGGCGGACGCGAGGCGCGTTCAACCCCGGCTCCGGGTTCTCAGGGGGACCGCTGGCCATTCCCGGCGCGGCGTTCGCCGTCTCCAACGCGGGCGTGCTCTTCTCGCTGGGTCTGCTTCCATGAAACGGCGGGTCCTCGTCGTGGCCGCGCTGATCGAGCGCGGCGGCGAGGTGCTGGTGGCCCGCCGCAAGGAAGAGGGGGAGCGCGCCGGGCTGTGGGAGTTCCCGGGCGGCAAGGTAGAGGCGGGGGAGGGCGAGCGCGCCGCGCTGGCACGCGAGCTGCGCGAGGAGCTCGGGGTCCGGGTGCAGGTCGGTGAGCTGTATGCGCGCCTCGAGCACATCTATCCCGACCTGCAGGTCGAGCTGGCGCTCTACCGGGCGCGGCTGCACGAGCACGAGGAGCCGCGTCCGCTCACCGCCGAGGAGCTGCGCTGGGTGCCCCGCCGCTTGCTTCCGGGGCTGCGCTTCTGCGAGGCGGACGTGCCGGTGCTCACCCGGCTGGCCGAAGAGCCGTGCTGAAGGCCTCCTTCCGCCACATCCGCGGCATCGGCCCGATGCGCGAGCGGCAACTGTGGATGCAGGGGGTGGGAAGCTGGGAAGCGCTGCCCGAAGGGACGGTGCTCGCCGAGCGCCTGGATGAGAAGCTGCGCGCGGGAGTCGTGGAGAGCCGCGCCCGATTCGCCGCGGGCGATCTCGATTTCTTCGCCCGCGCTCTCCCGGAGACGGAGCACTGGCGGCTGTTGCCGCATCTGCTCGAGCAAGCCGGATTCGTGGACGTCGAGACGGCCGAGGAGGTGACGGTCATCGGCGTTCTCGATGCCGAGGGGCCGCGCTCGTTCGTCCGCGGCCGTGACCTGGAGGAGTTCCCGGCGCGGGCAGCCCGGTGGCGGGCGGTGGTGACCTTCAACGGGACCGCCTTCGATCTGCCGCACCTGCGGCGCTTGTTCCCGGGGTGGCAGCCGCCGGCCGCGCATGTGGACCTGTGCATCTTGCTCCGGCGGCTCGGCGAGGCCGGCGGGCTCAAGCAGATCGAGCCGCGGTTGGGGCTGCACAGGCCGCCCCACCTTTTGCCGCTGTCCGGGACCGACGCGGTCTGGCTCTGGCACGCGCAGCGCCAGGGCGACCGGACCGCGCTGCGCAGGCTGCTCGAGTACAACCTGCACGACGCCTTCCACCTGAGGCCCATCGCGGAGATCGCCTACAACCGCATGCTGCGGAGGACGCGCATGCCCGCGCCCGCGCTGCCGGTGACCGAACGGGGTGCGCTGCTGTACGACGTGAACAGGGCGGTGGAGCGCGCGCTCCAGTAGTAGTTGACCGCAGGCGGAGGGCGCGCAGCCTCAGCTGCCCGTCTGACGCTCCACGCGGGCCGCCTCCTCCGCGACTCCGCGCTGCCGCTGGGCGATGATGAGGAGCGCCGGCAAGAGCACCAGCGCGGTGAGGATCGTCGTCACCTCGCCGATCATCGCGTACTCGCCGAAGCTGCGCAGCGCGCGGTTGAGCGAGATGAGCAGCGACCCGTATCCGACGATCGAGGTCCAGGAGCAGAGCGCGACGGCCGGGCCGACCTCGGCAAGGGCGTCGAGGACGCGCCCGCCGCGCTCGTGCACCCGCGCCGCCACGTTCGCGCCGTAGTCGACGGCGATGCCGAAGGTGATCGGATAGACGATGAAGTTGAAGAAATTGATCTTGAGATGCAGGAGCGCCGCTACTCCGCTCATCAGCGCCACGCCCACCGTCAGCGATCCCAGCACCTCGATGCTGGTCCGGACGTGGCGGAAGAAGAGGATCACCAGCAGGAACACACCCGCGAAGGAGAGGATGGTGGTGCGCGGGCCCTCCTTGTCGATGTCGGAGAGCAGGTCGGCGAAGATGACGTTCTCGCCGGTGGCGTCCACCCGCTTTCCGCCGACGGGAACGTTGCGCACGCCCCGCACGAATGCCTCCAGGTTGGGCGCCAGCTCCAGCTTCGCGTCGGGTCGGGCGACGACCTGGGCCAGCTTGCCGATCGATCCGTCGCGTTCCCGGAACTTGTCCAGCAGGCTCGCCGGCGCCTCCTCCACCTTTACCGGCCGCTGCGCGCCGAGCTCGGCGCGCACCTCCGCCACCCGGGCGCGCAGATCGGGAGGGAGGCGCGACAGCACGCGCTCGCCCAGCTCCGCCGCGAGATCGCGGATGGCGGCGAGCTTCTCCGGCTGTTGATCGGGACGCGGGACCACGATCGAGAGCGTGTTGCAGCTCTCGATCAGCTTCGAGTACGCCGGCTGCTGCGCCCGCCGGTGGATCACGTCGCAGAACTCGTCCGCCTCCGGCCACGAGTCGAGCAGCGCCAGGACCGACGCTGTCGAGGTGCCCAGCGAGGTGCCCGCGCGCTGCTGATCGCGCACCAGCGTCTGCTGACCCTTGGGCGCATCGTTGCTCAGGTTCTCGAGGTTCCGCTCCATCGCATCCGGCAGATCGCGCACGAAGGCGACCAGCGCGACCACGGTCGCCACGGCGAAGAACGCCGCGATCAGCTCGGGGCGGGCGAACAACCGGCGCAGGACCGGGAGCAGCGCGCGGCCTTCCTCGGCGGTGCCCGGCGCCATCTTCGGCGCTCCCCGCGCCTTCTCGTACACGGCGAGCAGGGCGGGCACCAGCACGAAGGTGCCGAGCCAGCAGAGCAGCATGCCCATGCCGCCGATGATCCCGAAGTGGCGGAAGCCGCGGTTCGCCGCGATGATCAGCGTGCCGAACGAGACGCTGGTCGCGGCCGAGGCGAGGAGGGTGGCCTCCGCCGTGCTCTGCGCGCCCTCCACGCAGGCGGGGAGCAGATCGATCCCGCGCCGCCGCAGCTGCTTCACCCGAGCCAGGTAGATGAGCCCGTAATTGATCCCGTTCCCCAGCACGATGGCCCCGAGGAACGCGGTCTGGGTGTTCAGGTAGCCGATGGTGAGGCGCGTCAGGCCGAAGGTCACCGCCACCGCGGTGAGCACCGCGACGCCCAGCGAGAGGGTGGAACGGAGGTCCCGGAAGAAGGCCAGGATGGACAAGAGCACCAGCGTGGTGACCAGGAGCGCGGTGTTCTTCACGTCGTTGATGATCGCCTCGTACTCGGCGACGAAGAGGGGGAAGCTGCCGGCGAATCCGACGCGCAGGTGGGACGCCTGAAGCTCCGCGGCATGCCGGTCGACCACCTTCTGCATCCGGTTGAGCAGGGCGCGCGCCTCGGCCACCCCCAGGCTGGTGCCGGTGGGCCGCACCACGATGGTCAGGCTGCGGTGGTCCGGGTGCACGTAGAACCCGTCGACGTACCGGACGAACCGCTGCCGGATCTGCTCGCGCGGAAGGGGCTTTTTCGGGTCGAGCCAGTCGGTGGCCGGGTCGCCGCCGGCCGGCTTGGGAGGCGGCGCGTCCTCGTCGTCGAGCTGCACGGCGAGCGGATTGGCCTCGATGATCCGCCTGCGGATCTCCTCGCGGATGGCTTCGCGCGCCCGCCGCAGGTCCTCCAGCGGAATCAAGAGCGGCCAGTGCTCGAGGTACCAGCCCTCGATGCCCTTCACGTTCCAGTCCACCGCCCGAATCTGGTCGGGACCCATGGAGAGGAAGTCCTGGGCCAGCTTGGGAGCGAGCGCCTCGCAGGCGGGG
>DATFUN010000158.1:0-3590 GCA_035260805.1 Myxococcales bacterium
CCTGCGCTGGGAGTACCGGGACCACGACGCCGAGCGGCGCTTCGAAGTGGAGGACATCCAGACCTGCGAGTCGGCCGCCTGCATCAGCGGGCTGGTGCTGCGCGGCATCAAGAAACCGCGCGACTGCGCAGCGTTCGGGAAGGAGTGCACGCCGCAGACGCCGCTGGGCGCCACCATGGTGTCCTCGGAAGGGGCTTGCGCTGCCTACTACGCGTACGGGCGGCATCTCGATAAGCGCGAACGACGGGAGGAGGCTTGAGGCATGGACCCGGCGGCGCTCCGCGAAGCCATCCTGCGCAAGGCGCGCGAGAGCTGCGCCGTGAAGGAGGCCTTCTTCAGGGAGCATGCGGGCAGGGTGACCGCCTGCGCGGCGGCGATGGCCGAGGCGTTCGCGCGCGGCGGCCGGCTCTACGCGTTCGGCAACGGCGGCAGCGCGTGCGACGCGCAGCACATCGCGGTGGAGTTCATGCACCCCATCGTGGAGAAGCGAAAGCCGCTCCCGGCCATCGCGCTCGCCTGCGACCCGGCGCTCTTGACGGCCAAGGGCAACGACCGCGACTTCTCCCTCTCCTTCGTCGAGCAGCTCTCGGTCCTGGCCCGTGCGGGAGACATCGCGCTGGGCATCTCCACCAGCGGCAAGAGCGCCAACGTGAATCGCGCGCTCCAGACGGCGCGCGAGATGGGGCTCGTCACGGTGGGGTTCTCGGGGCGCGACGGCGGGCGCATGCCCGCGCTCTGCGACCATTGCTTGACCGTGGAAAGCTTCAGCATCCACCGCATCCAGGAGACCCAGGAGGCGCTCCTCCACGTGCTCTGGGACGCGATCCACCTCATCCGCGGCGAGGAGGACGTGATCTGATGGCCGCGACACCCTTCGGCGCCTGTCCTGCTCCGCTCTCGCGCCACGAGCACGTCCTGCTCGGGCACGGCAGCGGAGGCCGTCTCACCGCCGAGCTGTTGCGCCACGTCTTCCTGCCCGCCTTCTCCTCGCCGGTGCTCGCGGCGCTCGAGGACCAGGCCACCGTCGCCGTCCCGGGCGGGAAGATCGCGATCACGACCGACTCGTTCGTGGTGCGCCCGCTCTTCTTCCCCGGCGGCGACATCGGCAAGCTGGCGGTGAACGGGAGCGTCAACGATCTCGCGGTGGGCGGGGCGAGGCCGCTGTTCCTCGCCGCCGCCTTCATCCTCGAGGAGGGGCTGCCCATCGCCGATCTGCAAAGGGCGGTGGAATCGATGCGCCGCGCTTGCGACGAGGCCGAGGTGGCGCTGGTCACCGGCGACACGAAGGTGGTCGATCGCGGCAAGGGGGACGGAATCTTCATCACCACCACCGCGGTGGGCGTGGTCCCCGAAGGACGGGCGCTCTCCATCGCCTCCGCCCGGCCGGGCGACGTCCTCCTCGTCTCGGGCACGCTGGGCGACCATGGAGTCGCCATCCTCTCGGTCCGCGAAGGCATCGAGTTCGAGACTCCGCTGGAGAGCGATTGCGCTCCGCTGACTGGCCTGGCCGCCGCGGTGCTCGCCGCCTCGGCCGGCGTGCGCTGCATGCGCGATCCCACCCGGGGTGGGCTCTCCAGCGCGCTCAACGAGCTGGCGGAAGCGTCGCGCGTGGGCGTCGAGCTCGAGGAGTCGGCCGTCCCGCTCAAGCCGGAGGTGCGGAGCGCCTGCGAGATGCTCGGCCTCGACCCGTTCTACGTCGCCTGCGAAGGACGGCTGGTCGCCGCGGTCGCGGCGGAGGACGCCGCCTGCGTGCTCCAGGCGATGCGGGCGCACCCGCTCGGCCGCGAAGCGGCCATCGTCGGGCGGGTGGTCGCGGACCATCCCGGGCTGGTGACCGTTCGATCGCTGGTCGGTGGAGAGCGGGTGCTTCCGCTGCTCTCGGGGGAGCAACTACCCAGGATCTGTTGAGAACCACGAAGGAGGACCTTGCATGGCACCTCAGCGAAGGGTGGAGATGCAGGCGAAGCGGACTCCGGCGGTGAAGGAGATCGACGTCCTCTGGATCACGGGAGGATTGAGTTGCGACGGCGATTCGGTGTCGGTCACCGCCGCGAGCCAGCCCAGCATCGAGGAGGTGGTCCTGGGGGCAATCCCTGGGCTCCCCAAGGTGCGGCTGCACAACCCGGTGCTTGCCGTAGCGGTCGGCGACGAGTTCATGGAACCGTTCCGGCGCGCCGCCGAGGGTCAGCTCGATCCGTTCGTCCTGGTGGTCGAGGGATCGATCCCGAACGAGAAGATCAAGAAGGAAGGGTATTGGGCCGCGTACGGATACGACAAGGCGACCGGGCAGCCGATCCCCACCTGCGACTGGCTCGACCGACTCGCCCCGAAGGCGACGGCCGTGGTCGCCATCGGCACCTGCGCGACCTACGGCGGCATCCACGCGATGAGCGGCAATCCCACCGGCGCGATGGGCCTGGCCGACTATCTGGGCTGGGGCTTCCGCACCAAGGCGGGCCTCCCGGTGGTGAACGTCCCGGGCTGCCCGGTCCAACCAGACAACTTCATGGAGACCTTGCTCTACCTGCTCTATCAGCTCGCGGGCCTCGCGCCCGTGATCCCGCTCGACGAGGCGCTCCGTCCGCGCTGGCTCTTCGGCGAGACGGTGCACGACGGATGCGACCGCGCCGGGTTCTACGAGCAGGGCGACTTCGCCGAGGCGTACGGTTCGCCGAAGTGCCTGGTGAAGATCGGCTGCTGGGGCCCGGTGGTGAACTGCAACGTGCCCAAACGCGGCTGGATGGCCGGCATCGGCGGCTGCCCGAACGTGGGCGGCATCTGCATCGGCTGCACCATGCCCGGGTTCCCGGACAAGTTCATGCCCTTCATGGACGCTCCTCCCGGATCGCTCGTGTCCTCCAACTCGATCAAGATCTACGGCAAGCCGATCCGCGCGCTGCGCCGGATCACGCAGCGCCACCTGAACCACGAACCGAAGTGGCGTCACCCTGGTTCCAAACTCGATACCGGCTACCGCCCGCCGCACTAGAGGAGACCGCCATGGCAGAGGCAATCCCCACCTCCGGAAGGCAGCCCGCCCGCATCGTCGAAAAGAACTGGGATCCGATCACCCGGATCGTGGGCAGCCTGGGCATCTATACCAAGATCGATTTCGCCAACCGCGAGGTCGCCGAGTGTTACTCGAGCTCGCACGTCTTCCGCGGGTACAGCATCTTCATGCAGGGGAAGGATCCCCGCGACGCGCACTTCATCACCAGCCGCATCTGCGGGATCTGCGGCGACAACCACGCCACCTGCGCCTTGTACGCGCAGAACATGGCGTTCGGGATCAAGACGCCCCCCATCGGCGAGTGGATCGTGAACCTCGGCGAGGCGGCCGAGTACATGTTCGACCACAACATCTTCCAGGACAACCTGGTCGGCGTGGACTTCTGCGAGCAGATGGTCAAGGAGACGAACCCGGGAGTGCTCGCGAAAGCGGAGAAATCCGAGGCGCCTCACGCGAAGTTCCACGGCTACCGCACCATCGCGGACATCATGCGGTCGCTCAACCCGTTCACGGGTGAGTTCTACCGCGAGTGCCTGCAGATGAGCCGGATGACGCGAGAGATGTTCTGCCTGATGGAAGG
>DATFUN010000159.1:0-6718 GCA_035260805.1 Myxococcales bacterium
GCGCGGCTCGCCAGCCACAACGAGTGGATCAGCTTGTTCGCGAACGGCACGCGCAGCTCCACCAGGTAGCGCACCTGGATGGAGAGCAGATTCGCGTCGACCGCCTGCGGCCGCACGTCGTCGAAATCGATCTCCTGACCCGCCAGGTGCTGCCCGAATCGGGGGAAGTCGCCGCGGCGCGGATTCAGCACCTGGACCTGCACGAGCGGCAACCCGAGCGCGCGCAGGGCTGCCTCGCGGACGCGGAACGCGGCCCAGGTCCGCGCCAGCGCGCCGAGCCCGTCGGTACGCCCGAGTCCCGGCAGCAGGGACAGAGCCGCCGCGTCGTGCATCGGGCCCGCCGTGCCGTCGCCGGCATTCGCGTTCTGCACGATGCCGGCGCGCGCCGCGTTGAACGCCGCGTACTCGACCAGCACCCTCGCCTGCTGCAGCTGGGTGATCTGGATCGTGCACAGGATCAGCGCCACCGTCAGCGGCAGCACGAACGCCGCTTCCACCATCGCCTGTCCGCCCTCCCCGCCCATCGCACGGCCATTCCGCCACGGCAGCCGCGCGCTGCCCATCGGTCATCCGGAGGGCCTCAACGCCGCGCGCGCATCTCGCTTGACCGGCGCGGCAGGCCCATGCACCCTCGCGCCCTGCTGGGGCGTCGTCTAACGGCAGGACATGGGACTTTGAATCCCATTATGATGGTTCGAATCCATCCGCCCCAACCATCTGACCGGATTCTGGGCCGCGCCGGCATCGAAGTGGTGTAGATCGGCGCGCGCATGGGTCTCTCGATCGGCATCGTCGGTTTGCCCAACGTGGGCAAGAGCACGCTCTTCAACGCGCTCAGCGGAGCGAGCGTGCTGGCGGCGAACTACCCGTTCGCAACCAAGGACCCCAACGTGGGCGTGGTGCCGGTTCCCGACGAGCGGTTGGACAAGCTTTCGGCGCTGTTCGAGCCGAAGAAGACCACCCACGCGGCCCTGGAGTTCGTCGACATCGCCGGGCTCGTACGCGGCGCCTCGAAGGGCGAGGGTCTGGGGAACCAGTTCCTCGGCAACATCCGCGAGGTGGACGCGGTGGCCCACGTGCTGCGCTGCTTCGCCGATCCGGACGTGGTGCACGTCGACGGCGAGGTGGATCCGGAGCGCGACCGCGAGGTGGTCGAGACCGAGCTGATGCTCAAGGACCTGGAGACGCTGGAGAAGAAGCGCGAGCGCCGCGCCAAGGACGCCAAGGCGCCGGGAAAGCCCGGCGAGGAGGCCAAGGCGGATCTGGCGGTGTACGACAGGCTGAAGGCCGCGCTCGACGCCGGACGTCCCGCGCGCACCGTGCCGCTCTCGGAGGACGAGAAGCCGCGCGCGCGCGAGTTGTTCCTGCTCACCGCCAAGCCGGTCCTGTACGTGGCGAACGTGGACGAAGCGCAGCTGCAGAACCTCGACTCGGACCCGCTGCTGCGCAAGGTGGCGGCGCTGGCGGATCGCGAAGGAGCGCGCTGGGTCGCCATCTGCAGCAAGGTCGAGGCGGAGATCCAGCAGCTTCCGCCGGAGGAGCGCGCCGAGTTCCTCGCCCACCTCGGGCTGAGCGAGCCCGGGTTGAACAAGCTCGTGCGCAAAGGGTTCGACCTGCTCGGCCTGCAGAGCTACTTCACCGTCGGCGAGGACGAGTGCCGGGCGTGGGTGATCAAAACGGGCACCCGCGCGCCGCAGGCGGCCGGTGTGATCCACACCGACTTCGAGCGCGGCTTCATCAAGGCGGAGGTGATCCGCTGGGACGAGCTGCTCCGCCACGGAAGCGAATCGGCGGCGCGCGCGAAGGGCGCCTTGCGCGTCGAAGGGAAGGACTACGTCGTCCAGGACGGCGACGTGATGCACTTCCTGTTCAACGTGTGAGATGTGGGAGAACGTCGCCGGACGCCCTCCAGGAGCCCCCTTTCGCCTGTCCGGCGGCTAAGTTGACCGTAGTTCCGGCGCGGTGCTAGCGATTGAATCGGATCGATCGCACGCACTTTCAAGTCTGCAGGAAAGACAAATCATGCCCTCGCCGGTCCTCAGCGCCCGCGCCGCCCGCGCGCTCCCTGTAGCCCTGCTCTGCGCCGCCTGTGGATCGGTCCCCGTGCGGGTGCCGGTCATGCGCCCCGCCGAGATCAACATGGTCGCCTACCAGAGCGTCGCGGTGGGCGACATGCGGGGCGGGCGCGGCACCGCCGTCATGGGGGACTCGCTCGAGGAGGCGCTGCTCGGCACCAACCGCTTCCAGGTGCTGGACCGGCAGCACATGAGCTCGATCATGCGCGAGCTGTCGCTCTCCGCCAGCGACCTGGCGGATCCGACCAAGGCAGCGAAGCTCGGCAAGGTGATGACGGCAGGCGCGCTCATCTACGGCGACGTGGACGAGCAGTACCGCGAGATCCCCTCCGAAGATCGCATCAAGAACAAGGACGGCAGCGTCGTCATGCTCTACAGGCTGCGCGGCGAGCTGCGGACGCGCGCGACCTTCAAGATCGTCGACGTCGCCACCGGCCGGCTGATCATCGCCAAGACGTACGAGGAGGGCCGCGACGACACCAACACCGGATACGGCAAGCGCCCGGAGCCGATCGATCGCGATGGGCTGGAGCGCTCGGCGCGGCGCAGTGTGCTGGATCGGTTCATGCGCGCCATCGTCCCGCACCAGGAGTACGTGACGGCGAGCTTCCAGAAGGACTCGGACATCCCGCAGCTCGAGGGTGGAATCGGCTGGGCGGAGCGCGGCGAATGGAAGAAGGCGCAGGCAACCTTCTCGCAGGCCATCGCGGACGGCCAGAAGAACCCCAAGATCAAGACCGAGCAGATCGCCAAGGCGTATTGGAACCTGGGCCTGGCCTACGAGTACGCCGGCGAGTACGACAGCGCGACCGCCACCGTGCAGAAGGCGTACGAGCTGTCCAACGACAAGGACATGCTGCGCGAGCTGGACAACATCAGGCGTCTGCAGGACGAGGCCAAGCGCCTCTCCGAGCAGACCGCCGCGCCAGGGGTCGGTGGTGTCCAGTAGGCGGATGCGGCCGCGCGTCCTCGCCGCGGGCGCGCTGCTCTTCCTTGCTGCCTGCGCCGAGGCGCCCTCGGTGGTGAAGACCACCTCGACCCCGAAGCCGCCCGCGTGGCTGGTCAAGGTTCCGCAGGAAGGCGAGACGCTCTACTTCTCCGGCGCTCGCGAGGGCGCGAGCTCTCTCGAGGAAGGCACCGACGCGGCTACGCAGGCGGCCCGCGCCCACGCGGCGGAGTACATCGGGGTGGACGTCACTTCCGAGCACAAGGACGTGATGTCTACCGACCTGGGCGTCGACCGGGTGACGGACACCGTGAAGGGCCGCGCCACGGCGCTGATCCGCAACGCACGGACGATGGACGTGTACTACGAGAAGTTCTCGCGCAAGGCGGGCGCCACCACCATCGACCGGTTCGACGTGTGGGTGCTGATCCGGCTCTCGCGCGCCGACCTCCAGGCCGAGCGGGTGCGCCAGCAGGACGAGCAGAAGCACACGGCGCTCCTGGCCCTGTCGCGGCTGCGGGAGGGACAGGCGCAGGAGCAGCAGGGCAACGTTCTCGCCGCGCTAGCCCGCTACCGCGACGCGGCGGCGCAGACCCGCGCGCTGCCGCAGCAGATCGACCTGTCCGACCCGCAGCTGCGCACCGCGGGACAGCTCCGCCAGGCGGCCGAGGACGCGGCGGCCAAGGCGCAGGCCAAGGCCCGCCGCGCGGTGCTGGTCGCGCCGGACTGGGTGGCCGGCTCGGTCGCCCAGGCGCTGTCATCCAAGGGGTTTACCGCCGTGACGCAGCCGGAGGGGTCCGAGCTTCGGGCGCTGGAGATTGCCCGAGCTCAAGGCATGCCGTGGGTGATCGTGGTGAAAGGGAGCACGGTTTTGGGCGGGCCCGTGTTCAGCCAGGTGGCCGCCACCGCCTCGCTGGACGTCCGGGCTCTGGAGAGCCAGAGCGGCGCGGTGGTCGCCTCGGCGGTGAAGCAGACCAAGGGGGTGGGGCGTACCCCGGAAGCGGCCCAGCAGGCGGCGGCGAACGAAGCCGGCGTAGCGGCCGGAGCCGATCTCGCGGCAGCGCTCGTGGCGAAAGAAAACGCAGGTCTCTGAGGGAGGGAGCACGTGAAGAAGGTCATGGGGATGGCAGTGGTCGCCGCGGCGCTGGCCGCTTGCGGCGGCGAGAAGAAGCCGGAGATGTCGAACCAGATCCTGCACGCCAACGGCCCCGACTGGGTGAACCGCGGCTCGGGCGCGTTCGGCGGCGAGAAGGGCAAGATCTTCTACGGTGTGGGCATCGCGAGCGGCATCCGCAACGCGGCGCTGCGGCGGTCGACTTCCGACTCCCGCGCGCGCAGCGAGATCGCCAAGACGCTCGACACCTACGTGGCGGTGCTGAACAAGGACTACCAGGCCTCGACCACCGCGGGCGACATGAGCGCCTCGACCGAGGAGCAGCACGTCCAGGCCGCCCTGAAGACGTACTCGCAGATGGAGCTGTCGGGCGTGCTCATCGTCGACCACTGGGTCGACACCGATGGCACCGAGTACGCGCTCGCCCAGCTCGACATGGACACCTTCAAGAACAACCTCGACAAGATGAAGGAGCTGAACGCCAAGGTACGCGATACGGTGCGCGCCAACGCGGACAAGGCCTTCGACGAGCTGTCGGCCGAAGAGGCCAAGCGCCAGTAGGCGCGGGCGTTCCGTTCGCGTCCGTCGCGCGCCGGTCCGGGGGGTGGCCGGCGCGCGACGTTTTCGTGGACGCCGAGCCTTTGGTCTAGAGCTTCTCGTCGATCTGGGCGGTCTTGCGGAGGGTCGCGAGGTAGTTCTCGCGCTCCTTGAAGACGGAGTCGCTCGCCAGGCGGCTGCGAAGCTCCTCCTTCACGTCGGCGAGCGGCTTGGCCGGGATGGCGCGGCGGTCCTCGACCAGCACCAGGTGGTACCCGGAGGAGGTCCGGATCACGGGGCTCACCTCGCCCGGCTTGAGCGAGAAGGCGGCCTGCTCGATGGCGGGCAGCATCAGCCCCTTGCGGAAGTAGCCGAGGTCGCCGCCCTGCTTCGCGGTGGGCCCTTCGGACATCTCGCGCGCGACCAGCGCGAAGGTCTCGCCCGCCTTCACCCGCTCCAGCGCCCGGGCGGCGCGCGCCAGCGCCGCGGCCTGCTGCCCCGCGCTCGCGCCCTGCGGCACGGGCACGAAGATGTGCCGCGCGCGCACCTCGTGCTGCGCGTTCTGCGTCTCGGTCGCGTAAGCCGCCTGCACCTCTTCGTCGGACACCTTGCGCGCCTTCACCTTGAAGCGGAGCACTTCAGCCATCAGCGTCTGCCTGCGCACCGCGTCCCGAGCGGCATCCCACGGGATCCCCTGCTGCTCGAGCGCCTGGCGGAAGTCGGCGACCTCCATGGCCTGCTGCCGCGCGAGCTGCTCGAGCGCGCGCTGCAGTTCCTCCTCCGAGACGGTGAGGCCCAGCGTCGACGCCTCGGACTCGATGAGCTTCTCGTCCACCATCTCGCTCAGTCCGCGGCGGAGCAGGTCCGCGCGCTCCTTGTCGCGCTGCGGGCCCGTCGATTGCTGCAGGACACGCGCCAGCTCCGGCCCGACGCGCTCCTCCACCTCCGAGAGCAGGATGGGCTGGCCGTTCACCACCGCCGCGATGCGCTCCTTGATCTCGGCGCGCGCGGCGGCAGCGCAGAGGAGCACGGAGAGGATCAGGCGCTTCATCGAGGGCAGTCTAGCGCAGCAGCGAGAACGACGCCTCGTTGATCTGCACCCGGGCGCTCTTGCGCACCTGGTCGAGGAGCTGCCGCTCCGCCTGGGCCTGCTTTTCCGCGAACGCGCGCCGGGCGACCTCCTCCTTCACCTCTTCCAGGGTGCGCTTGCGCGGCCCGCGCCGCCCGAGCAGCTTGAACAGGTGGTACCCGTAGCTGGTCTGGACCACGCCGGAGACCTGCCCTGCCTTGAGCGTGAAGCACGCGTCGTCGAAGGGCCTGGGCATCGTGCCGCGCGCGAACCATCCCAGGTCGCCCCCGCGCTGCGCGTCAGGTGAGCGGCCGTGCGAGCGCGCCAGCTGCTCGAACGAGGCGCCCGCGCGGACCTGGTCGAGCAGGCTCTTCGCCTCCTCCGCGGTGGCCACCAGGATCTGCTGTGCGTGCACCTCCTCCTTCACGTCGAGGTCGGAGCGGTGCAGCTCGAACCAGGCGCGGACTTCGGCGGTGGACGGTTTTTCCCCGCGCGTCTGCTCCGCCACCCACTTCTCCGCGAGCAGCCGTTCCCGCATGTCCTCGGCGAGCTGGTCGGCCGTCTGGCCGTCCTGCGCCAGCCGCTCGGCGAACGACTCGCCGGAGGCGCGCGCCGACTCGGCCAGCGCATCGATCGCGGACTGCACCTCGGCATCGGTCACCACGACGCCGGCGACCTTCGCGCGCTGCATGAGGAGCGCGCGATCGATCAGCGGATCGAGCAGCGCGCGCGCCTGGCGCGGCAGATCCTTCGCCTCCAGTTTCGCCGGGGCGGGGAACCCGTCCACCACCTGCGAGCCAGCGCCGCGGCGGGCGCGATCCAGCTCGCGCTGCAGCGCCGAGATGGGGATGGAAGTTCCGTCCACGACCGCGGCGGTGGGAGCGGGTGCGGCCGGCGGGGCCTTTTCCCGTGCGCAGGCGGCGAGCAGCAAGGCAGCCGCCGCCCAGCGCCAACCGGCCCCTACCCGCATCAATCAG
>DATFUN010000160.1:0-17269 GCA_035260805.1 Myxococcales bacterium
ACGGTGGGGCCGCACCCGGTGGCGCTGGAGAGGGAAAGATTGCGCCAGCTCGGAGTCCGCAGCGCGGCGGAGCTGCCGCGGATGCGCAACGGGCAGCGGGTGCGCGCCGGCGGGTTGTGCATCGTGCGCCAGCGCCCCGGCACCGCGAAGGGGTTCGTCTTCCTCTCGCTGGAGGACGAGACGGGGATCTCCAACATCGTCATCGATCCACCCACCTTCGAGCGCAACCGCCGCCCCGTGCTGTGCAGCGCGCTGCTCGTGGTGGAGGGACGCCTCGAGCGGTACGACGGCGTGACCAGCGTGAAGGGAGACCGCTTCTGGTCCCTGGAGGACGCGCTCACCTTGCCGTCGCGCGATTTCCGGTAGACCGCCCGCGCCCCGCATTACAGTGCACCCGTGCTCGAGGCCGTGATCTTCGACCTGGACGGGACGCTGGTCGACACGCCGAAGGTGATCGTGGCGACCGCGCTCGAGGCGCTGCGCGGGCGGCCCTGGGCCATGCCGGAGCCGCAGGCCATCCGCGCGACCATCGGGCTTCCTCTCACCGTCGCCTTCTCCGGGCTGCTCGGGTTTGCGGAAGGCTCGCGCGAGGTGGAGGAGGTGGTCGAGGAGTACCGGCGTCTGTGGCGCGCGAACGTCATCCCGCGCTCCGCCGAGCTGCTCTATCCGGGCGTCGCGGAGGGCGTGCAGCTCCTGCGCGATCTGAGGCTCAAGCTGGCAGTCGCGACCTCCAAGATCACGAGCGGCGCGGTCGCTCAGCTCGAGGCGGCCGGGATTGCCAGGCACTTCGAGGTGATCGCCGGGTACGATTCCGTCGAACGTCCGAAGCCCGACCCGCAGATCGCCCTCCACGTGCTCGGCGCCCTCCGGGCGGCGCCGGAAGCGAGCGTGGTGGTAGGCGACACCACGCACGATCTGCTCATGGCGCACGGGGCGGGGTTGCGAGCGGTCGCCGTCACGTACGGCGCCCACGACGAGGCCACCTTGCGCACCGGGTCGCCCGAGTGGCTGGCAGGCGACTTCCCCGAGGTGGTGCGGCTTTTACGCGAGCTCGCGAAGCGCTAGATCTGCGCCATGGCCATCGCGACCACCGACCCCAATACCGGTAAGACCGTCCGCGCGTTCCAGCCGCACACCGATGCGCAGGTGGAGGAGAAGCTCTCCCGCGCCACGGTGGGCGCCCGGCTCCAGCGCGAGCTGCCCGTCCTCGAACGGGCAAAGCGCATGGCGCGGGCCGCCGAGATCCTGAAGGCCCGCCGCGAGGAGCTGGGCCGGCTGATGACGCTGGAGATGGGCAAGCTGAAGAACGCCGCGCTGGCCGAGGTGGACAAGTGCGCGCTCGGCTGCCGTTACTACGCCGAGAACGGGCCGGCGTTCGTCGCCGACGAGCCGGTGAAGACGGACGCGGTCCGGAGCCTCATCCGCTACCAGCCGCTGGGGGTCGTCCTCGCGGTGATGCCGTGGAACTTCCCGCTCTGGCAGGTCTTCCGCTTCGCCGCGCCCGGGCTGGTCGCCGGCAATGCGGCCGTCTTGAAGCACGCCTCGAACGTGCCGCAGTGCGCGCTCGCCATCGAGGAGATCTTCCGCGAGAGCGGGTTCCCCGACGGCGCCTTCCAGACTCTGCTCATCGAGGGAAGCCGCGCGAGCAAGCTGCTCGACGATCCGCGCGTGGCGGCCGCCACGCTCACCGGCAGCGAGGGCGCCGGCCGCAGCATCGGCGAGGCGGCGGGCCGCAACATCAAGAAGGTGGTGCTGGAGCTGGGCGGATCGGACCCGTTCATCGTGATGCCGAGCGCCGATCTGGAGAAGGCGGTCAAGGTGGGCGTCGAGGCGCGGGTACAGAACGCCGGCCAGAGCTGCATCGCCGCCAAGCGCTTCATCGTGCACGAGCGCATCTACGACGAATACGCGCAGCGCATGGCGCGCCGGATGTCCGAGCTGCGCGTGGGCGATCCGAGCGACGAATCGACCGAGGTAGGTCCGCTCTCCTCCAAGCAGGTGCTGGACGACCTCGAGGACCAGGTGAAGCGCATGGTCGCCAAGGGCTCGAAGGTCCTCGCTGGCGGCAAGCGCCTCGACCGCCCGGGATTCTTCTTCCAGCCCACGCTGCTGACCGATGCCGGCCCCGGCACGCCGGGCCGCGACGAGGAAACCTTCGGGCCGGTCGCCACCCTCTTCAAGGTGCGCGACGCCGGCGAGGCGCTGCAGATCGCCAACGCGACCAAGTTCGGCCTGGGCTCGGCAGCCTGGACGCGCGACGCGGCGGAGATACGGCGCTTCACCGACGAGCTGCAGGCGGGGCAGGTCTTCATCAACGGCATGGTGAAGTCCGATCCGCGGCTCCCCTTCGGCGGGATCAAGGCGAGCGGCCACGGGCGCGAGCTGTCCGCCATCGGCCTGCGCGAGTTCGTGAACTGGAAGACCGTCTGGATCGGCGAGGGCGGGGAGCAGGCGTTCTCCGGGACGGAGTAGTCGCCGCCTTTGTAGGGAAAAGTGCCTCTCAAGTTTTCGACGGACCGGCCGATCACCAGCGGGTCATGGACCGCCTGTTGTTCGTCGACGACGAACCATTCGTCCTGCGCGCGCTGAAGCGCACGTTCGAGCTCGAAGGGTTCGAGGTGGTGACCGCCCAGCGGCCGGCGGACGCGCTCGATCTGCTCCAGAAGGATGCCGGATTCGTCGTGATCGGCTCCGACTACCGCATGCCGGACATGAACGGCGCCGAGTTCCTCCACCGGGCGCGCGAGCTTTCCCCGCACAGCTACCGCCTGCTCATCTCCGCGGTCGAGGAGTTCCACGCGGCCGTCGACTCGATCAACCGGGGCGAGATCTATCGGTTCGTCCCCAAGCCCTGGGACCGCGACGACCTGCTCGCGATCGTCCGCGGAGCGGTGGACGACTACCACCTGCGGCGCAACTACCAGGAGATGACCGCGCTCTTGCACAGCAAGAACGCGGAGCTCTCGGCGCTGAACAAGAACCTCGAGCAGAGGGTGGTGGATCGCACCCACGACATGATGGAAGCGTTGGTGACCGCGCTCGACGGCCGCGGCGCCGAGGCGGTGCACTCGCGCAAGGTGGCTGCGTTCAGCGTGCGCCTCGGGCGCGAGCTGTCGCTGCCCGACGCCGAGCTGACCGTGCTCGAGCAGGCCGCGCTGATCCACGACGTGGGGAAGATCGGCATCCCCGACTCGATCCTGCTCAAGGGCGGCAAGCTGACCGCCGACGAGTGGGCGCAGATGAAGCGGCACCCCGAGCTGGGCTACCGCATGCTGGCCAACATCCCCTTCCTCGAGCAGGCGCGCAGGCTGGTGCTGACCCACCACGAGCGTTTCGACGGAAAGGGCTACCCGCTCGGACTGGCGGGCGACCAGCTGCCGCTCACCGCGCGCATCCTGCACGTGTGCGAGGCGTACGAGTCGATGACCGCCGGGCGCTCCTTCCGCGCCGCGCGGCCGGCGGCGGAAGTGCGCGAGGAGCTCGCCCGTTGCGCCGGCACCCAGTTCGACCCCGAGGTGGTGTCGGCGTTCGTTCGCGTTCCCGCGACCGGGTGGGAGGAGATCGGGCGGGCCGCGCTGTCGACCCCGCCACCCGAACAATCCCTAACGGATCTCAAGGCTTCCTTCCTCGCCTCGCGGTAGACTGCAGGGGCCCGGTAGACCGCCCAGGGGAGCCGTCGCTTGCCCGCACATCGCAGCTTGTTTGCGCTGCTGCTCGCGGCCGCCGCGCTTCCGGCCCGCGCGCAGGGGCCGGAGCACGACGACGCGGACGCGCGCATGGACGCGGTGCGCGCGATGCAAGAGGAACCCGTCACGGCGGCGGCGCTGATCCGCACCCTGCGGGCGGCGCAGCGCGAGCGGGACCGCGCCGGCCGCCCGTACTCCTCGGGTCCGCTGCCGCACCGCGCGCTCGGGCGGGTGCCGGCCGGGGTCTGGATCAGCCTCGGGCCGACGCGATCCGATCTGCTTGCAGCGCCGTTCGCCGACGCCGGACCCGAGGGACAGATCGCCGGGCGCGTGCGCAACGTGGTTCCGCACCCGGCGGAGCCCGGCCTGCTGTACCTCGCCACCTCTGGCGGCGGCGTCTGGAAGACGTACGACGCGGGCGGCTCGTGGGAGCCGCTCACCGACCTCGTCGGGTCCACGTCGGTGGGCGCGCTGGCCATGGATCCGCAGATGCCGGACATCCTGTACCTGGGCTTCGGCGACCCGTTCGACGCGCCGCAACCCGGCCTCACGCGGACGCGCGACGGCGGCCTGACCTGGGACCCGATCGTGTTCCCGACCGCCGTGTACGGCGGCGCCGCCCCCCTGATCGCCCAGCGCGTGCGCGACATCGCGGTGGACCCGCTGGGCAGCGCCCACGTTCTGGTCGCCACCGACGTCGGCCTGTTCAAGTGGGACGGGGCGTCGGCGCCGGTGCAGCTTCCCCTTCCCATCGAGTCCGGCGGAACTTCCGTCTGGTCGATCGCGTGGGTAGGGCCCGGCACCTGGCTCGCTTCGGGACAGGGGCTCGACATCACTCCCGCGGGACCGCTGCCCAGCCCGCTGCTCAAGCTCTGGCGGTCGACGGACGACGGCGAGACCTGGAGAGACGCGCTGGGTGGGCTGCCCGCGAGAGACCTGACCGACCTCGGCCGCGGGACGCTCGCCGTCGCCCCGAGCACCACGCGATCCGGCAATTCGTCGCGCGTCTTCCTGCTCGCCGCCAACGCGCAGACCGGGGACGCGCGGTCGACCAAGGATCTCTACCGGTCGGAGGACGGCGGCCGCAGCTGGATCGCGCTGGGCCTGAACCGCGACCGGGCCCCGGTGAACCCCATCCCGGGGCAGCGCACCCTCGACATCCTCGGCGGCCAGGCGACGTACAACCAGGCCATCGCGGTCGACCCGCGCGACGCCAACGCGGTCTACGTCGGCGGCCAGCTGGCGATGGCGGGCTCGCAGGACGGCGGGCAGACCTGGACCCTGCTCGGCGAGTGGTCGCCGCAGTTCACCGGGTCCGGGCTCTCCTACCTGCACGCCGACCTTCACGCGATCGCGTTCTCGCCTGCCGATCACCGGCTGTATGCCGGCGGCGACGGCGGCCTGTTCGCCGTCGCCGTCTCGATCGCCGACCCGCGCATCGGGTCCATCTCCGACCGGCTCAACGTGGGCGTGGTGAGCCATCTCGTGTACCACCTCGCCTGCGCCCCCGATGCCCCCGGCTGGGAGGCGAACCAGGACTTCGTCATCGCCGGCTTCCAGGACAACGGGACGCGGCTGCGGGATGCGTCGTCCTCGCCGGGCACTTTCGACCAGGTGCTGGGGGGGGACGGCGTCGGCGTGGCGGTCAGCGCGGCCATCTCGCGCGGCGTGCCGGACGCCATCCTCGCGACGCAGCCGCTGCACGCCATCCGCCGCAGCACGCGGGGCGGCGCGGCCGGCACCTGGTCGACGTTCATGACCGGGCTGCCGCCGGCGGACAGCGCCTCGATCCCCTTCTTCATCCGCCTGGTCTCGGATCCCTCCGCGGCGGACGGGCAGACGTTCGTGACCTTCACCTTCCGCCCGGAACGACACGTCTACCGATCCAGCGGAGGGGGCGCCTGGACGCGCATCGACAGAGGGGCAATCCACCATGCGAACGGCGCCACGGACAGCTCCTTCACCGACTACGCGGGGACGGCCGTGGACTTCCGGTACCTGGCCGCGCACGACAAGCAGGCGGGGGTCTACGCGGTGGCGGCCTCCGCGGGGACCATCTTCATCACCCCGGACGGCGGGGCGAACTGGTGGGGCAGCGCCATCCTGGGCACCGGGCCGCAGCAATCCGCTCTGGGCGTGAAGAGCACGACGAGCGTCGCGTTCGACCCCGGCGATCCGACCGGCACGCGGTTCTGGGCAGCCAACGAGGCGACCACCGCGTTCGACACTGCCGTGGGGCTCGCCGCCGATCCGCCTTCCCGGCCTGTCCCCGACAGCCTGGGCCACCTCTTCCTCACCGAGGATCGGGGTCGCACCTGGCGCCCGGTCCGCGGCAGCGTGGGTGCCGCCCTGCCCAACGTGCCGATCGCCTCGCTCAGGGCGGATCCGAACGACTCGAACACGCTCTACGTGGGGACCTATGTAGGGCTCTACAAGACGACCGACGGCGGGCAGACCTTCACCCGCGATCCGGGCCTGCCGCTCGTGAAGGTCTCCGACATCTGCGTCGCGCCGGGCAGCTCCAACATGAAGGTGGCGACCTACGGCCGGGGCATCTGGCAGCTCAATGGCGGGCCCGGCGGGCTGGCCGCCGGCGTGCGCGGGCGCGGCGACCTGGACTTCAATCAGCAACTGGACGGATTCGACCTGCTCGACCTGGTCGCCGCGCTGGGCTCGACCAGCCAGGACGCCGCATATCGGCAGGAGGCCGACCTGGTGGGGACGACCAACGAGGTGGACGACCTGGACCTGGCGGCGTTCCTCCAGCGCGTCGGAGGCCGCCCATGAGGCTTGTCGCGCTGCTCGCCACGGTCGGCCTCTGGAGCGGGTGCTCGAGGGACCTGCCCTCGATCGAGCTCTTCGTGGCGAGCCGCACCGACCTGGCCCGAGGGGACCCGCTCACCTTCGCGTGGCACGTGAACGGCGCCTCGGAGCTGCGGCTCGACCCGCGTCCCGGCGCGGTGACGGGAACCGGCGTGACGATCGGGGCGGCGGTGGGTGGAGATTACACGCTCGTGGCGTCGAACGATCACGGATCGGTCAGCGCCACCATCCCCATCCACCTGCTCGACATCGCGTTGTTCGCCGCCTCGCCCGCGGAGGTGGTCGCGGGGCAGCCGGTGACCCTGTCCTGGAAGATCGCCGGCGCGAGCTCCGCGTCCCTGGACGGCGCCGCCGTCGACGCCCTGCAGGGATCGGTGCAGGTGAATCCGACCGCGGACACGACCTACCGGCTCACGGCGCACAGCTCTGGAGCGACGGCGACCGCGACGGCGCTGGTGCGCATCGGCACGCCGCCGGTCATCACCAGCTTCACGGCGACTCCGAATCCTTTGCGGCGCGGGACGGCCACGGTCCTCTCCTGGCAGGCGCCAGGGGCGCAGGCGTTCTCGCTCTCGGGCGGGGACGGCGCGGGTCCCATCGGTGGGCTCCACAGCCGGCGCGTCCGGCCGCTCGCCGACTCCACCACCTACACGCTGACCGCCTCGAGCGCCTTCGGCAGCGCCACCCGGGATCTCGTGGTCGTGCTCGAAGGGCCGCCCGGGACCTCGCTCAAGTACACCTCGCCGCCGACCGGAGGCGGAGAGTCGCTGCGGCTGGTCGAAGCGCACGACCCTTCGACCTCGCCCACGCACCTGGTGCTCCGACTCGAAGCCGCACGAGACCTCGCCCTCGACGGGCTCGCGCTCAACCTTCCCTTCGACGGAGCGACGCCCGGGTCGCGCGACGGGATCGCCCGCGTTTCGCTGTCGCCCGGGGGGGTCAGCTTCAGCGGGCTGGATTACACGAGGGGCTCCGTCACTCCTGCGATCGTCTCGGCGTTTCCCGCGAGCGGTCCTCTCGGCGGCGTGCTGCTCCTCGGGATGGCGCAGAAGCCGGCTGCGTTCGGAGGGCCAGCCCTCGATGCGCCGATTCCGGCCGGCACGCCGCTCGCCACCTTCGGGCTCGATCTGCACGCGGCCGGAGGGACGGGCCCGGTGTTCGATGGGACGACCGGCGACGGATTCCGCCTGCGGCTGAAGAACCGCGCGGGCGACGTGCAAGGAACCGTGGCGGTGGGCCGCCTGGAGGTGCAATAAAGCAGCCATGTCGACGATGATCACCGTGGAATGCATCAACTGCGGGGCGTGCGAGCCCGAATGTCCGAACCAGGCGATCAGCCAGGGGGAGGACATCTTCGTCATCGACCCGCAGCTCTGCACCGAGTGCGTCGGCTTCCACGAGCAGGAGGCTTGCGCGGCGGTGTGCCCGGTCGACTGCTGCATCCCCGATCCGCAGATCGTCGAGACGGAGGAAGTCCTGTACGAGCGCGCCACGCGCCTCCACCCCGACGAGAAGATCCCGCCGTTGGCCGCCTTGCCCGCGAGCCTCTCCCGCTTCCGCAAGGCCGCCAAGGCGGCGGGCTGACGCCGCGCTCCCCGCGTGCGATAACCGCGAGCTTCCAGCAAACCCAGCGAGCCAAGATGCCCACCTCCACCGGCGCACAGCTTCTCGCCCGCATGCTCAAGGCGGAAGGCGTGCGCCACGTGTTCACGCTCTCCGGACTGCACGTCGCTCCGATCTACGCCGCGTGCGTGGAGGAGGGCATCGCCCTGGTCGACACGCGGCACGAGCAGGCGGCCGCCCACGCCGCCGACGCCACGGCGCGGCTCACCCGCGGCATCGGGGTCTGCTGCGTCACCGCCGGGCCCGGAGTCACCGATGCGCTGACCGGGATCGCCAACGCCTGGGCGGCCTCCAGCCCGGTGCTGCTCCTGGGCGGCGCCGCGCCGACCTTCAACGCCGGCAAGGGGTCGCTGCAGGAGATGGAGCAGGTCGACCTCTTCACCCGCATCACCAAGTGGTCCGACCGGATCCCTGCGCCGGATCGGGTGCCCACCTACCTTGCGCGCGCCTTCCGCCTGATGCTGTCCGGCCGGCCTGGCCCCGTGTTCCTGGAAGTGCCGTGGGACGTCCTGTCCAACGGAGTCGACGACGCGGACTGCCCGCTGCCGACCGGCTACCGCACGCGGGCGCGCCAGCCCGGCGATCCGCAGCTCATCCAGCAGGCCGCGAAGCTGATCGAGGGCGCCGCGCGGGTGGCGGTGGTCGCCGGCAGCTCGGTGTTCTGGGACGATGCGGCGCGGGAGCTGGCCGCGTTCGCCGAGCGGGCGGGGGCGCCGGTCTACCTGAACGGCGCGGGCCGCGGCGCGCTCCCCTCGGATCATCCGCATTTCTTCTCCCACACCCGCAAGGAGGCGCTGGCGGAAGCCGAGGTGGTGCTGGTGGTGGGCACCCCGCTCGATTTCCGGCTCGGCTACGGAGCGGGATTCGGAGAATCGGCCAAGATCGTCCAGGTCGACTCCGACGCGAGCGAGATCGGGCGCAACCGGACGGTCGAGGTGGGCATCATCGGCGACTCGCGCAGCGTCCTTTCGCAGCTGGAGGCGGCGCTGCCCCAGGCGCGCAAGCCAGGCGGATGGCTCGCGGAGCTGCGCGAGCGCGAGGGCGCCAAGGCGCAGCGGCAAGCGGCGTTCGAGCGCAGCGACCAGAAGCCGGTGCATCACTTCCGCCTGGCCAAGGAGCTGGACGAGGTGGCGCGCGCCGCGGGCGACAGCATGTTCGTCGCCGACGGCGGGAACTGGGTGGCCATCGCGGCCAAGGTGATCCGTCTGCGGCGCCCCGGACGCTGGCTCGACCCCGGTCCGCTCGGGTGCCTGGGCGTGGGCGCGCCCTTCGCCATCGCAGCGAAGCTCCTGCACCCCGACCGGCCGGTGTTCGTCATCCAGGGCGACGGCTCGTTCGGGTTCAACGGCATGGACTTCGAGACCGCGCTGCGCTTCAAGCTGCCCATGGTGTGCGTGGTGGGAAACGACGCCGCCTGGGGGCAGATCAGGCTGCCGCAGGTCCAACTCTTCGGGCCCGAGAAGAGCCCCGCGACGCTGCTCGCGCCGACGCGGTACGACAAGGTGGTCCAGGCGCTGGGCGGATACGGAGAGCACGTCGAGGACCCGGCCGGGATCCGGCCGGCGCTGGAGCGCGCCGTGGCTTCCGGAACGGTCGCGTGCGTGAACGTGATGCTGGACCCGGACGCGCCGGCCGCCAGCGGAGCACAAGGCTATGCCATCTGAGCTTCCCGATCCGCGCGCGCTCACCCTGGATCGGGGCGATGCGCTGCTGCTCGTCGTCGACGTGCAGGACAAGCTCGCGCGTGCGATGCCGAAAGAGGGGATGGACCGCCTGACGAAGAACGCGAGCGTCCTGCTCAAGGCGGCGCGGCGGCTGGGCCTGCCGGTGGTGGCGAGCGAGCAGTACAAGAAGGGCCTGGGCGACACGGTTCCGGAGCTGCGAGAGCTGCTCGCCGCGGCGCCGGTCGAGAAGCTCGAGTTCTCCTGCGGGGCCGCCAAGCCGGTCGCGCGCGAAATTCTCAAGACCGGGCGCAAGCAGGTAATCGTCGCCGGGATGGAGGCGCACGTCTGCGTCTTCCAGACGGTCCGGGATCTGCTGCGCGGCGGGTTCGCCGTGTTCGTCCCGCAGGACGCGATCGTCTCGCGCACCGAGGAGAACCGGCAGGTCGGGCTGCACCTGTGCGAAAAAGCAGGCGCGACGCTCACCAGCACGGAGACGGTGCTCTTCGATCTGCTCGGCGTGGCCGGGACGCCCGAGTTCAAGGAGCTGGCCCCGCTCATCCGGTAATTGCCAAAGGCAACGATCCGCGCGACGATCGTCGCTCCCTGGAGACCATCGTCGGATGAGCGAGGGACCGAAGCCGGAGGGCGCGGATCAGCTCGGGCCCGTCCTCGAGTTCATGAAGCAGCTGTGGGCCGTGGACCACGGCCTGCAGTCGGTCTCCAAGCGGATGGAGTCGCGCTTCGGCATCACCGGCCCGCAGCGACTGGTGGTCCGCATCGTCGGGCGGTTCCCGGGCATCTCCGCCGGCGCGCTCGCCGAGGTGCTCCACGTCCATCCCTCCACTCTCACCGGCGTGCTCCGGCGGCTGGAGACGCGCGGCATGCTGCTCCGCCGCGCCGATCCGAAGGACGCGCGGCGAGCGCTCTTCGGGCTCACGTCGCGCGGTCGCAAGATGGATACGCTGCGCACCGGCACCGTCGAGCAGGCCGTCCGCCGCGTTCTTTCGCGCATGCCGGCCGACGCCATCGCCGCGGAACGGGTCCTCTCCGCCCTCGCCACCGAGCTCTCCCGCTCCCCGGACGAACCCGCCTGAAACGGCGGACCGGCACAAGAACTTTCACAGGGAGCGCGGGAGATTGGGGAGCGCGAGAGGGTTTCGCACGTTTCCGAGCCTGAGCCGGGCGTGGTTCCGCCTGAGGCTCTCCCAAACTCCCCCAACCTCCCGCGCTCCCTGTAGATGCTCTTGGTCCTAACCGCGTTGGCCGAAGGCGAGGTGGTCGCGGCGGGAACCGTCACTCGGGGCGACGCGGATGTCCTGCGGACCTGGGGCGCGGCCGATGCAGCCCCGCGAGAAGCGCCGCACGATCCGATCGCCGGCCAGCACGGCCACCGCGAAGGGGATGACCGCGCAGACCGCCGCCGCGATCCACCACGCAGGCGCGTGCCCGGCCGGCGACGCCAGCGCCTTGCGCGCCAGCGCGATGGCCAGCACCAGCCCGAGGAGGATTCCCCAGAAGGCGACCAGCATGCCGGTGCGTGCCCCGTAGTAGCCGCGGATCGCCGAGGCGAGCTCCTTGTCGCGCAGGAACACCTTGCGCCCGGATGGCTCCGCCACGTCGATGAGCGGGTGCCCTTCCCCGCAGCGCGGGCAGTCGCGGCCGCCGCTCCACGTCCGGCGGCACATCGGGCAGATCTTCAGCATGCCTTGGGCGATGTTCGCGCGGTCTG
Organism: Myxococcales bacterium; assembly: GCA_035260805.1. Lineage (GTDB taxonomy): Bacteria > Myxococcota > Myxococcia > Myxococcales > 40CM-4-68-19 > VBKO01. The sequence goes on from DATFUN010000160.1 coordinate 11,526, forward strand.
CCGCCGCCGGTCAACGCGGATTGCGCCGCGGACGATCCGGGGACTAGGCTTCTCCTCCCATGGACAGCGCGACCTTCGACTTCTTCTACGACCTCGGCAGCCCCTACAGCTACCTGGCCTCCACGCAATTGCGCGGCATCTCCGAGCGCACGGGCGCCACGGCGCGCCTCTACCCGATCACGCTGGGCGGCGTGCGCAAGGCGACCGGCCACCAGATCCCACCGCCTCAGCAGCTCTCGTACATGGCGCAGGACACGTCGAGGTGGGCGCAGAAGTACGGCGTCCCGATGCAGATGCCCAAGGCGTTCCCGGTCAGCACCATCCTGCCTTTGCGCACCGCCATCGCCGCGGCGCGCAACGGCGGAGGCGAGCGCGCCATGCGGGCGCTGTTCATGGCGTACTGGAGCGAGGGCGAGGACATCTCCGATCCCGCGCTGGTGGAGAGGGTGCTTCAGGACGCGGGCCTCGACGGGAAGCGCCTGGTCGCGATGGCCTCCGTACAGGACGTCAAGGACGAGCTGCGCAAGAACACCGACCTCGCGCTGGCCCGCGGCGTGTTCGGCGTGCCGACCATCTTCGTCGGCGAGCGCAGCTTCTGGGGAAACGACCGGCTGGAGTTCGTCGAATCGGCGCTCCGCCACGCCCGGCTCTCGAAGTAGGGGCGCTCAAAGGGACTTGAGAAACTCCAGCAGGTCGGACTTCTCCGGAGCGGACAATCCGAGGCGGAGAGCCGAGTCGTAATGGTCGACCACGGCGTTCAGCGTGGCGAATCGGCCGTCGTGGTAGAAGCCGCCCTTCGCGCGCGTGAACAGGCCGCGCAGAGGTGTCGTCCGGTAGCGTCCGTCGGGCGACCGGCTCGCCTGGAAGTCGTCGATCCCGATCTCGGCGCCGCTGTGCATGTTCCAGCCCGGCTCCGTGTAGAGCGGCGCGACGTGGCACTGCGCGCACTTTCCGGAGAAGACTTGCTGGCCACGCTTTGCCGACTCCTCGTCGAAGGTGTCCTCCGGCGGGCGCGGAGCCTCGAGGCTCAACTGGTATTCGTGGAGGGTCGCGAGCTTGGAAGTGACGAAGTCAGGGTCGGCTTTGACGTGCCCGAAGCCTGCGCGCGCAGCGACGGGAAATTTGCTCGCGTCGTCCAGTCGCGGGTCGTAGAAATTGCCCTTCCCGTGCATCTCGAGGACAGCGACGAAGGCGTTCCAGTACGGGATGCTTCCCCAGCCGGCATACGTGTGCAGGTTGACCCCGGCGAGGCCGAACGCGGCCGGAATGACCGTCGCGGCGGACTTGCCGTCGGGCCGGAACGCCTTCCCGTCCAGGAACAGCAGCGCGTCGAACCTTCCCGGGCCCCAGCTGGCCAGCACCGCACGGACGGTCTTCTCGTCCACCCCGAGCAGCTTCGCGACGGCCGACAGGTCGGGGGACAACCCCACGATTGCACCGACGTTCAGGTCGCGGTTCGGCCAGCCGTCGAGGCGGTGCCCGACGCCAGGCGCGAAGGAGTCGTCCACCGTCGAATGGCAAAGGGCGCACTGGATTCCGAGCGTGCGCAGGCCCCCTTTGCCGTCGGAGAACCCGGTCACGCCGACGACCGCGTTGGAGGTCAACAGAGCCACCGTGACCGCGGGATCGTCGAGGTCCACCTTGCCCGCCTTGAGCGCATCGACGGTCGCCTGGGCCAGCGCATCGACATCGACCTTCAGCCCGACCCCGAGCGCGGTCTTCGGGCTGACCCCGGGACCCACGCCGCCGTGTGCCGAGCCCTCGATGGCCTGGTGCAGACGCAACGTGCCGCCCCAGAAATCCTCGTCGCCGAAGGTGTCGAAGCGGAACACGCGACGTCCCTCGGCCAGGCGGACGCGGCGCGGGGCGTCGTCGGCCCGGTGCCTCGTGGCCGTTGGGTGCTCGTCCGAGGCGACCGCGGAACGGTCGAACGACGGAGTGTTCCGGCAGCCTGCGCCAGCGACCAAAACGGCCAAGACGGCGAGAGCGTGCATCTGGACCTCCTTGCACGGCCGATCCGGGCCGGCACAGGTAGAGTCGGCGGGTCGGAAAAGGTCACGCGTGAAACGTTTTCCGGGCTGCGGACTCGGATCCGCACGGGAGGTGCTCGTGATCGCGCCCAAGGTGCTGGCGGAGGCGGGGGGGCCCCTGGAAGACGCCGAGCTGGTCCGGCGCATCCTGGGCGGCGAGACGGCCCTCTTCGAGCTGGTCATGCGCCGCTACAACCAGCGCCTTTTTCGCGTCCTGCGCGCGTTCCTGCGCAACGAGAGCGAGGCCGAGGACGTCCTGCAGGACGCCTACGTTCGCGCCTATTCGCACCTCTCGCAGCTCGAGCAGCCGGAGCGGCTTGCCTCCTGGTTGACCCACATCGCCGTCCACGAGGCCAAAGGACGCCTGCGCCGCCGCGGGCGGATGGTCGACGTGAAGGAGGGGCCCTTGCGCGCCGTGCCGTCGCCGTCCAGGGATCCGGAGCAGGAAGCGCTGGGAAGACAGATGCAACGGGTGCTCAGCTCGGCGATCGACGAGCTGCCGGTGGGTTACCGGACGGTGTTCGTCTTGCGCGATGTGGAGGGCCTGTCCACCGCGGAGGTGGCGGAGTCGCTCCGGCTGTCGCAGCAGGCGGTGAAGATGCGACTGCATCGCGCCCGCGCGGCGCTGCGCCAGGGGCTCTACGACCGTGTCGGGGCGGCGGCGCAGCCGCCATTCTCCTTCGCCGGCGAGCGCTGCGACCGGATCGTGACCGGCGTGCTCGCCCGGCTTCAGCTCGGGAGGCCCTGACAGCGCACCGGCTGGCGCAGGCTGCTCAGCTCTCCAGGTCCGGGCCGAGCGGGCCGCGCGGGGCTCCGGCCGGCGCGCGCAGCCGCAGGCCGAGCGAGTCCACCGGTGCGCGCTTCAGGTACCCCTTGTGTCCCGCCGTGAATCCCGCGGCGACGAGCAGCGGCCCCAGCGCGGAGGAATGCACCGGTTCGCCGTCCACGCGGGAGATGAGCAGCGCGCGCCGCCGGCCGGAATCGACCATCCGCGCCAGCGCGTTCGCCAGCGCCCGGCCACGCCGCGCCGCCTCGGGTTCCTCGGCCGGCAGGAAGGTCAGGAGGTTCTGCTCGCCCCGCCCGAGCCATGCGGTCAGCTCGCCACCGACCAGCACCACGTGCGCCCCGGCGGCCCGCTGCGGCCGCGTCCCTTCGCCGTCCGCACCACGCGAGGGCCAGGGCAGCATCGCTCCGTAGGGGTTGGCCGGGTCGGTCGCCGCGAGCACCACAGTCTGCGGCTCCTCCGGAGCGTCCCGCAGCGCGCGCAGCCGCTCGTCCGCACCGGGCAAGGCGAACTGCGTGGCGCCCAGGCCGGCGACGAAGTATCCGCGGCGCGCGCGGCCCGACTCCTCCATCGCCTTGAGCACGTCGTAGACGGCGGCGAAGCCGCCCGGGATGCCTTCCGCGTGGACCGCCTCGCGCGTCAGCACGCCGTAGCGCGAGAGCAGCACCTGCGCGAGCGCCATCGAACGCTCGGTGTGCGTGCCCGACGGGTCCGGCAAGAGCGACCAGCGGCCTTCGCTCCCGGGCGGACCCAGGCGGCGCGTCCGGAAAGCGGGCCCGGCGACGCGCTCGCGCCGCGAGCGATCCGGCGCCCCGCGCAGCAAGCTGCGCAGCGGGGCCAGCGTGTCGTTGGTCACCTCGCCCGCCCAGACCAAGGACCAGATCGCCTCGAGCAGGTCGTTGGGGAACGCGCCCGTGGCCTGCTGCAGATCGCCGAAGAAGCTCGCGCCGCGCTTCGCCAGGTGCGACCGCACACGCGCTGCGAGCTCGCCTTCCGCCTTGCGCGGCGGAGGCGCGAGCAGCCGGTAGTGGTCGGCCAGGTACAGCGCGATGCGGCCGTCGCGCGGGCCGATCGGATCGATCCCCCGCCACACCACTTCCCCGGCCGAGCAGAGCAGGTCCAGATCGGCGTACCGGTACGGATCGATGCGCGCCGGCAGGGCCTCGCCCTCGAGCGCGCTGGCGGGCAGCGGGGCGCCTTGGATCTGCTCCACGGCACCGAGGAGCGCGTCCACGCCGCGGCGCGGGTGGTCGATGCCTTGCCAGTCGAGCTGGAGGCGCGAGAGCGCCGCTTGCTCCACCGGCTCCACCTGCTTGCGCAGCTTGGCGAGCGAACGGCGTCGCAGCCCGCGCAGCACCTCGGCGTCGCACCATTCCCGGCCGCGCGCTCCGTCCGCGTATCGCGCCGCGGCCAGCGCCGCGGGCAGGAACTCGCCTTGCAGCACGCGCTCCTGCTCTTCCAGCCGCTCCAGGGCATGCGCGACCGGCGCCGGGCCCAACCCGAGCCGCCGCGCGACGTCCTCCGGACGGAAGGGCCCGTGAGTGCGCGCATAGCGCGAAACCAGATCGCCCAGCGCGTCTCGCACCGGCTCGAGCAGCTCCCGCGGCATTCCCTGGGGCGGCTGGATGCCCAGCGCATCGCGCACCCGCGCGGCGTCCTCCGCGGCTACCCAGCGCTGCTCGCCGGCGATGGTGACCGGGAAGGCGCGCCGCTCGCTCCGGAGCGACTCGAGCCAATCCTGGACGGGTGCCTCGGGAACGCTCCGCGCCGCCAGCTCGGCAACCGTGAGGTCGCCCAGCCCGAGCAGCAGATCGTGCGCTGCGTCGGCGTGCTTGGCCGGGTGACGCCCGTCGAGCCTCTGCAGGGCCCGCTCGAGCTGCTCGACCGCCTCCGGGTCGAGAAGCTCGCGCAGCTCCGCCTCGCCGAGCAGCTCGCGGAGCTGCGCCTGGTCGACGCTGAGCGCCTGCGCGCGCCGTTCGGCCAGCGGGGCATCGCCGTCGTAGATGAAGTTCGCGACGTACGCGAAGAGCAGCGAGGCCGCGAACGGCGACGGCGTCCGCGTGTCGGCGGTGACCACCCGCACGCGCCGGTCCTGCACGCGCCGGAGCAGCTCGGTCAGGCCGGGCAGGTCGAACACGTCGCGCAGGCACTCGCGGTACGTCTCCAGCAGGATGGGGAAGCTGCCGTACCGCTGAGCTACCGCGAGCAGGTCCGACGCGCGCTTGCGCTGCGCCCACAGCGGGCTGCGCCTGCCGGGATGTCGGCGCGGCAGGAGCAGCGCTCGCGCCGCGTTCTCGCGGAAGCGGGCCGCGAACAGGGAGGTGCCACCCAGGCTGCGGGTCACCAGATCCTCGATCTCGTCCGGCGCGGGGAAGAACAGGTCCGGATCGGGCGGCTCGTCGGACTCCGGCAGGCGGAACACCATGCCGTCGTCCGAGTACATGCTCTCGATCTCGGTGTCGCGGTCTGCCTTGAGCCGCGCCACCACCGCGGTCGCCCAGGGCGCGTGCACCCGTGCCCCGAAGGGCGTCAAGACGCACACCCGCCAGTCCCCCACCTCGTCGACGTACCGCTCGACCACGACCGTGCGGTCGGAAGGCACCTCGCCGGTCACCTCGACCTGCTCGCGCAAGTACTGAACCAGGTTCCGCGCCGCGCGCTCGTCGAGGCCGTGCTTCTCGCGCAGCCGCTCCTCGGCCTCGGCGGGATTCGCCGCGGCCAACTCCCGCGCGAGCTTTCCGACCGCCTGGCCGAACTCGAGCGGGCGCCCCGGGCGGTCGCCGTGCCAGAAGGGCATCTTGCCCGGTTCGCCCGGCGCGGGGCTCACCAGCACCTTGTCGTGGGTGATCTCCTCGACCCGCCAGCTCGACGCTCCCAGCACGAACACCTCGCCGGTCCGCGTCTCGAACACCATCTCCTCGTCCAGCTCT
>DATFUN010000161.1:0-3522 GCA_035260805.1 Myxococcales bacterium
TTGGTCGGACAGGACGGCGCCGACCGCCACTGGCTGGCCGCCTTCGCCGCCGACGTCGCCCGCCTGAGGGCGCGGGGCCAGCAGGTGCTGGTGGTCTCCTCCGGCGCCGTGGCGCTGGGCCGCCGCCGCCTGGCCCTGCCCAAGCGCGCCCTGATGCTGCCGGAAAAGCAGGCCGCCGCGGCGGCCGGCCAGAGCCGGCTGATGCGCCTGTACGACGACGCGTTCGAGGCGCGGGGCTTGATCTGCGCGCAGGTGCTCCTCACCCACGAGGACATCGCGCACCGGGGCCGCTACCTGAACGCGCGCCGGGCGCTGGGCGCCCTGGTCGAGCGCGGCGTCCTGCCCGTGATCAACGAGAACGACACGGTATCCGTGGAGGAGATCAAGTTCGGGGACAACGATGCGCTGGCGGCCATGGTGGTCGACCTGGTCGAGGCCGATCTGCTGGTGATCCTCACCGACGCGGCGGGGGTGTGCTCCGCCGATCCGCGCAAGCACCCGGACGCACGGCGACTTTCCGTCATCGACCGGGTCACCCCCGCGGTGGAGGCGCTGGCGGGCGACGGTCTCAGCGAGGTGGGCACCGGAGGCATGGTCACCAAGCTGCGCGCCGCGCGCCGCGCCACGGAGGCAGGTGTGCCGTGCGCCATCATCCCCGGCGAGCCTCGCGCGTTGCAGCGGCTGCTCGCGGGCGAGGACGTCGGCACGCTGGTCCTCGCCCAGGGAGAGCGCCTGCGGCTCAGGCAGAGGTGGATGCTCGACCTCAAGGCGCGCGGTGAGCTGCGGGTCGACGACGGGGCGCGCACCGCCCTGCTCGAGGGGAAGAAGAGCCTCCTGCCTTCGGGCGTGCGCGAGGTGCGGGGGAGCTTCGCGCAGGGAGATCCGGTCGAGATCGTCTCGCTCGACGGGCGGCCGTTCGCGCGCGGGCTCGCGGTGTACGCGGCCGACGAGGTGCGCCGCATCGCCGGGCTGCGCAGCGGCGAGATCGAGGCGCGGCTCGGGTACCGCCTCCTCGATTGCGTGGTGCACCGCGACGACCTGGTGGTGCACCAGTGAGCGTGGAGCGCGAGCTGGCGGCGGTCGAATTGGCGGAGCGCGCGCGCACCGCCTCGCGCGAGCTCGCGCGAGGTTCGTCCGAGCAGCGCGCCCGCGCGCTCGGGCTGTTCGCCGCCGAATTGGAATCGCCCCGGGTGGCGACCGCGATCGAGACCGCCAACGCGGCGGACCTGCGCGGTGCGGCCGGACAGAACGCGGCGTTCTTGGACCGGCTCCGCCTCGACGCCGGAGGGCTGGCCGGGCTGGCGCGGGCGGTGCGCGAGATCGCGGCGCTGCCCGATCCGGTGGGCGAGGTGGTGGAGCGGACCACGCGCCCGAACGGTCTCCGGGTCGAGCGGGTGCGCGCCCCGCTGGGCGTCGTGCTCCTCATCTACGAGTCGCGACCCGGCGTCACGGCCGACGCGGCAGCCCTCTGCCTGCGCAGCGGGAATGCGGCGCTGCTTCGGGGCGGGTCGGAGGGCCTGCAGAGCAACTCCGTCTTGGTGGAGGCGTTCCAGCGCGCCCTCTCGGGCGCCGGCCTGCCGGAAGACGCAGTCCAGCTGGTGCCGCCCGACCGCGCGCTGCTCGACGTTTTGCTCCAGCAGGAGGACCGCATCGACCTCTGCATCCCGCGCGGGGGGACGTCGCTGATCCGATTCGTGGCGGAGCGGTCGCGCATCCCGGTGGTGAAGCACTACCAAGGGGTCTGCCACCTCTATGTCGCGGCCGATGCGGACCTTGCCCAGGCGGAGAGCATCGCGGTGAACGCGAAGGCACAGCGGCCCGGCGTATGCAACGCGCTCGAGTGTCTGCTGGTCGACGCGCGCATCGCCGCCCAGGCGCTCCCGCGGCTGGGGCGCGCCCTGCAGGCGGCCGGCGTCGAGCTGCGCGCCGATGCCCGGTCGCTCCCCCACCTGCCGGGCGCCCTGCCCGCCCGGCCCGACGACTTCGGCCGTGAGTTCCTCGACCTGCAGCTGGCCGTCGCGGTGGTGGACGGCGTCGAGGGTGCGCTGGGGCACATCGCCCGTTACGGTTCGCGCCACACAGAGGCCATCTGCACGCGCGACGGGCAGCTCGCGGAGAGGTTCGTGAGAGAGGTCGACGCGAGCTGCGCGTTGGTCAACGCCTCGACCCGCTTCAACGACGGCGGCGAGCTGGGGCTGGGCGCGGAGATCGGCATCTCGACCAGCAAGCTGCACGCCTACGGCCCGATGGGGCTGCGCGAGCTGACCTGCACCCGATTCGTGGTGCGGGGCGATGGGCAGGTACGCACGTGAACGCGACACGCGGAGGAAGGAAACGGATGCAGAACGTCCCGATGGCAATGACCGCAAGGCCCGAAGCTCCGGCGCGGGCGCGCCAGCACGCGCAGGACGCGGAGACCACCGCGCGCCGCGCCGCCGAGGCGGCGCTGGAGAAGAAGGCCGAGGACGTGGTGCTCGTCGATCTCCGGGGCAAATCGACCTACGCCGATTTCCTCGTCATCTGCTCGGGCACCAACGAGCGGCAGCTCGAGGCGGTGGCCGACTCGGTGGAGGAGTCGTTGCACGCCGCCGGGCAGCGGCTGATCGGGTCGGAAGGGGGGCGCGGGGGCAGGTGGGTGCTGCTCGACTTCGGCGACGTGGTGGTGCACGTCTTCGAGGCGGAGGAGCGCGCCCACTACGACCTCGAAGGCCTCTGGTCGGACGCGCCGGTGACGCGGCCGTAGTGCGGATCCGGCTGGTCTCGGTCGGGCGCGACAAGGAATTCACCGCCCAGGGGGTGCAGGAATACGCGGAGCGCATCCGGCGCTTCGCCCCGCTGGACCTGGTCGAGCTTCCCGCCGACGGCGGCCCTTCCGCGACCGACCGCGAGGCGGAGCGGATCCTGGCCAAGCGCCTTCCGCGCGGGGAGCTGTGGGCGCTCGACGAGCGCGGGACGGAGCTGACCAGCAGCGAGCTCGCCTCCCGCATCGCGCGCCTGCGCGACTCGGCGCTGGACCTGACCCTCTCGGTGGGAGGCGACGAGGGGCTCGGCTCCGCCGTGACGCGGGGCGCGCAGCTCACCTGGAGCCTGTCGCGGCTGACGCTCCCGCACCGCCTGGCGCGCCTCGTCGCCCTGGAGCAGCTCTACCGGGCGTTCGAGATCCTGCGCGGCGGGCCGTACCACAAATGACCGGCCGGCAGCTTGCAGCTTGCGGCGCGAAACACTAGGAGGGAAGTCGATGCGACCCGTGCTGCTGGTGATCCTCGACGGCTGGGGGAACTCGGCGCGCCGCGAGGGAAATGCCATCCAACTGCAGGGCACGCCGAACCTGGACCGGCTGGCGGCCCGGTTTCCCGTGTCCCAGCTCCTGACCAGCGGTCTCGCCGTCGGACTGCCCGAAGGACAGATGGGGAACAGCGAGGTGGGGCACACCAACCTCGGCGCGGGTCGGGTCGTCTACCAGGACCTGGTGCGGATCAACCGATCGATCGAGTCGGGCGAGTTCTTCCACGACGAGGCGCT
>DATFUN010000162.1:0-7503 GCA_035260805.1 Myxococcales bacterium
GGCGGGCGACGAACGCGGCCGCCCGGGTGACGAGCGGGAGCCTGGGATCGCGCAGCTTGCCCAGCCGCTGCAGCGCGCGCCCGTCGTAGGGCAGCTCGCGAGGGCCGATCATCCGCGCGCGATGCAGCCGGGTCTCGCCCACCCGCAGCTCGCGCACCGGGAACGGCTCGGTGGGCACCTCGCTCTTGTTCATCGCCAGGTACACGGACTCGGTGAGCACCACCTCGCCGGCGTCGGCGAAGGCGGAGGCCCGCAGGGCAAGCTGCACCGGATCGCCGGTGACGTCGTCGGCGTCCACCCGGACCTCGCCCAGGCTGATGGCGATGCGCACCTCGATCTTCTCCAGCGGCCCGTGCCGCGAGTTCCACGAGGCGAGCCGGTCCTGCATCGCCATGCCACACAGCACGCAGTCGGTGGGCGAGCGGAAGGTGACCAGGAGCGCGTCGCCGATCGACTTGACCTTCCGGCCGCCGAATCCGCGGATGACCGGCAAGAGCAGCCCGTCGTGGAAGGCGAGCATGCGCGCGTTCTCCTCGCGCGTCTGCTGCGAGGTGCGGGCGGTGAAGCCCTTCATGTCGCTGAGCAGGATGGCGAGGTTGTGCGTGCGGTGCGCCGGCCGCAGCAGCTCGACGACGTTCTTCACGGCGTACCCCGGATCTGCTCGAGCGCGTCGTGGGCCGCGACCCGCGAGTTGCAGCCCATCACGTGCGCCAGCAGGCCCTCCTGCTGCTGACCTTCGCGGCGGGGCTCCTTCTCCATCGACTCGAGCACCTTCACCGCGTCCTGGTCGCCCAGCCGGCCCAGAGAGCGCGCGGCGCCGACCCGCGCCTCGCAGGGGCCCGATTGCGCCATCTCGAGCAGCCGGTCGAACGCGCGCCGCTCGCCGGCGCGCGCGGCGGTCTCGAAGCTGCGGGCAGCGCCTTCGTACTCCTTGCGCTCCTCCTGCAGCCGTCCCTCGTAGTAGGTGCGGCGCGGGCCCGTGCGCATGCCCTGGACCGCGCGCGAGACGGCCCCGAGGTCCCGGCGGGCCAGCGCGCGGTCGACGGCGGCCGGAGCGATCAGGGCGGCGGCGACCGCCAGCAGGGCGCACACTCCCGCGACGGCGAGGATGCGGGCCTGCTCGGTGATCCAGGGGAACGCCTCGGCGATGTGGCCTCCCGCCGACTCGGCGGCCGCGCGCAGGTGCCCGCGCACTTCCGCCGAGGTGAGCCGGGTGAGATCGACCTTGGGCAGCTTGCCGGCGCGCTGCAGCGCCTTGCCGCTGTACGGGCGCAAGGAGATGTCGCTGTCCGGCTTCACGCGAAAGACGCGCACCGGCTCGGGCACGCCTTTCAGCTCCTGGTAGCCGCCGTCGTCGGCCTCGATCTCGTTGCGGTTCATCGACAGCCAGATGGCCTCGGTGAAGAGCACCTCGCCGGCGTCGGCCAGGCCCAACACGCGCGCGGCGATGTTCACCGGCTCGCCGAACACGTCGCCTTTCTCCAGCCGGACCTCGCCGACGTTCACCCCGACGCGCACCTTGATGCGGTCCCACTCGGGGACGCCCTTGTTCCACTCCCAGATGCGGTCCTGCACGGCGGAAGCGCAGAGCACCGCGTCGGTGGGAGACTCGAAGGTGACGAGCAGCGTGCCCCCGATGCTCTTCACCCGGCGCCCCCGGTACGCGCGGAACACCGGCAGCACGAGCGCCTCGTGGAGCCGCAGCATGCGCTGGCTCTGCTCGTACGTCTGGCGGCTGAGCCGGTCGGCGTACCCGACGATGTCGGTGAACACGATGGCGAGGTTCGAGGTCCGCATTGGCAGTCTGGAGCGCTGGACTCTTGAGACTACTCGGCCAAGGTGCAGGTAAAGAAGTGTTCTACGGAGGTGGATGTGGGGGCGCCAACTACTCTGTCGTACGAGACGCCGCGGCCGCGGTAGGCGAAAAGCTCCAATCCGGATGCCGGCCCTGCGCGTAGCTCATGTTCCATTCACTCTTGAACAGAGCGATGGGGTTCTTGTCCCGGTCCTCGACGCAGAGCGCATCGACCTCCGATTCGAACGCCTGCGGGTCGAAGCCCGGGCCGGAGATCCAACGCGCCACCTGGTAGGGGAGGCGGTCCAGGGCGATCTCCGCCCCGTACTCGTGCTTGAGCCGGTACTGCAGGACCTCGAGCTGCAAGGCGCCCACCGCGCCGAGGATGGGATCCTTCATGCCCAGTCCACGTTGGGAGAAAATCTGGATCGCCCCTTCCTGGCTGAGCTGAACGAGCCCCTTCTCCAGCTGCTTGCGCTTGAGCGCGTCCTTGCTGCGGACGCGGGCGAAGATCTCCGGCGAGAAACGGGGCAGCTCGGCGAACTCGAAGGGCGCGCCTTCGCACAGGGTGTCCCCGATACGCAGCGCGCCCGTGTCGAACAGGCCGATCACGTCGCCCGGCCAGGCTTCCTCGATCACCTGGCGCTCGGCCCCGAAGAGCTGGTGGGGCATGGAGAGGCGCAAGCTGCGCTCCTCGCGCACGTGCCGGACGTCCATGCCCCGGCGGAACCGGCCGCTGCAGACGCGCAGGAACGCCAGGCGGTCGCGGTGGTCGGGGTCCATGTTCGCCTGGATCTTGAAGACGAATCCGCTGAAGCGCTCGTCGGCGGGATCGATGGTCCCTCCGCCCGCGGTGTGGCGCGCCGAGGGCGGCGGGGCGAGCTTCACGAAGGCGGCGAGGAACTGTTCCACGCCCACCTCGGTCCACGCCGAGCCGAAGAAGGCCGGCGACTGCTCGCCGCGCAGCACGCGGCCGTGGTCGAACGCATCGCCTGCGTGGGCCACGAGCTCGATCTCGTCGGCGACGTGCGCGCGCAGCTTGGCGTCGACCGGGGGCAGTTCCGGCACCAGCCGGCGCGCGCCGGGGCCCAGGTCGGAGAAGAGCGTGGCGACGCCCGAGAAGTCGCTGCCCTGGCCGACCGGCCAGGTGACCGGAACGGTGCGGATCCCGAGCACCTCCTCGACTTCGTGGAGCAGATCGATCGGCTCGCGCCCGGGCCGGTCCAGCTTGTTGACGAAGGTGAAGATGGGGATGCCGCGCCGGCGGCAGACCTGGAAGAGCTTCTTCGTCTGCGCCTCGACGCCCTTGGCCGAGTCGATCAGCATGACCGCGGCGTCGGCGGCGGCGAGGGTGCGGTAGGTGTCCTCGGAGAAGTCCTGGTGGCCCGGCGTGTCGAGCAGGTTCAGCTTGTGCCCGCCCCAGTCGAACTGCAGCACGCTGGAAGTGATGGAGATGCCCCGCTGCCGCTCGAGCTCCATCCAGTCGCTGGTGACGTGGCGGGCCTGGCCGCGCGCCTTGACCGTTCCCGCCAGGTGGATGGCCCCTCCGTGCAGGAGGAGCTTCTCGGTCAGGGTGGTCTTCCCCGCATCCGGATGCGAGATGATGGCGAAGGTGCGCCTGCGGCCCACCTCGCTGCGCAGCTTCTGCCGTTCGGCCTCGTCCACCCGCGCTGTCTAGCACGCGGTCCACTCTGCGACCGCTAAAATGGGACTCAAAGATCACCGCGGAGGCGTCGAGAGCGCGGAGGATTTTTTTTGAAAAAATCCGATCCTCCGCGTCCTCCGCGTCTCCGCGGTGATCTCTTGGTCTCTGCTCTTGACGGATCGTCGACGGCGGCGATCCTGCGAAGGTGCACCACGCGAACGCCTTCCTCACCAATCTGGCCCTCGTGCTCTGCGTGGCCGCGGTCACCACGGTGGTCTTCCAGCGCCTGCGCCAGCCCGTGGTGCTCGGGTACCTGCTCGCGGGACTGATCGTCGGCCCCTACGTGCCCGTTCCGCTGGTCGCGGACGTGGAGATGGTGCGCCAGCTCTCCGAGCTCGGGGTCGTCCTGCTCCTCTTCTCCATCGGCCTGGAGTTCACCATCGGCAAGCTGGTCCGCGTCGGTGGGACCGCCGGGCTGGTGGCGGTGGTGCAGGTCAGCGTGATGCTGGTGCTGGGTGGCCTCGCCGGGCGCGTCCTGGGCTGGACCGCGCGGGAAGCTCTCTACGCCGGCGCCATCGTCGCCATCTCCTCGACCACCATCATCGCCAAGGTGTTCGAGGAGAGCCGCATCGGCGGGCGGCTGCGCGAGCTGGTGCTGTCGGTGCTGGTGGTCGAGGATCTGGTCGCCATCCTCCTGCTCGCGGCGCTCACCGCGCTCTCCTCGGGAAAGATGTCCGCCGCGGAGCTGGCCCTGACCGCCGGGCGGCTCGCGCTGTTCCTCGTCGCCGTCGTGGCGTTGGGCATGCTGCTCGTTCCGCGCTTCGTCCGCTCCACGCTGAAGCTGGAGCGGCCGGAGACGGCGGTGATCGTCTGCGTGGGGATCTGCTTCGCGGTGGCGCTTCTCGCGCAGCGATTCGGCTACTCGGTCGCGCTGGGCGCGTTCCTGGCCGGCTCGTTGGTGGCGGAGTCCGGCGAGGGCGAGCGCATCGAGCACCTCCTGCAGCCCGTGCGCGATCTCTTCGCCGCCATCTTCTTCGTCTCGGTCGGGATGCTGATCGATCCAGCGCTGGTGGCGCGGCACTGGGTCGCGGTGGTGGTCCTCACCGCCGTGGTGATCGCGGGGAAGCTGGCCGGCGTGGCGCTGCCGGCGCTGCTCGCCGGAACAGGCGTGCGCACGGCAGTCCAGTCGGGGATGAGCATGGCCCAGATCGGCGAGTTCTCCTTCATCATCGCCGCCCTCGGCATCTCGCTGGGCGCGGTGCGGGACTTCCTCTATCCGGTCGCGGTTGCCGTGTCCGCCATCACCACCCTGACCACGCCGTGGCTCATCCGCTGGTCGGGTCCGGCGGCGGCGTGGGTGGACGCGAAGCTTCCCCGGGCGCTGCAGACCTTCCTCGCGCTGGAGGGCGCCTGGACCGAAGAGCTGCGCGGCCCGCGCAAGCGCGCCGGCCGGGTGCGGCGGCTGGCCGGCCTGTTGCTGCTCGACGCGGCGCTGCTCGCGGCGGTGGTGATCGCGGCCTCGAGGTTCTTCGATCGGGCGGTGGGTCTCCTCTTGCCGCGGGTCGGCCTGCGCTGGGCCCAGATCGCCGCCGCGGCGGCAGGCGCCCTCGCCGCCTCGCCTTTCGTGATCGGGATCGTGCGCCTGGTCGGCGCGCTCGGCGCGACGCTCGCGGCGCAGGCGCTGCCGCAGCCCGGCGGCGGCAGCGATCTGGCCGCCGCTCCCCGCCGCGCGTTCGTCGTCTCGCTGCAGCTGGCCGCGGCAATCGTCCTCGGGCTCCCGCTGGTGGCCGTGACGCAGCTCTTCCTCCCCCGGTTCGTGGCCCCGCTCGCCTTCGCAGCGGTGCTCGCCGCGCTCGCCGTCCGGCTGTGGAAGTCCGCCGAGCAGCTTCAGGGCCACGTGCGCGCCGGCGCGCAGGTGCTGGTCGAGGCCCTGGCCAACCAGGCGCGGCCCGACGGGACGCCGCCCTCGCCCCTGCCGGCGCTCTCGGCGCTGTTCCCCGGCCTGGGATCGCCCGTCCCGGTCGTGCTGGCGCCGGGGAGTCCCGCGATCGGCAAGACGCTGGCGGGCATCAACCTGCGCGGCCGCACCGGAGCGACGGTGCTGGCGATCCGGCGCGGCGAGCAGGGCGTCCTGGTCCCCACCGGACGCGAGCTACTCCTGGCCGGCGACGTGCTCGCCCTGGCGGGGACGCACGAATCGGTGGAGGCGGCGGGCGCGCTTCTTTCCGGCGCCGAGGCGGACGAGGCGCGAGTCGGCCCTACCGGCGGCCGCTGAACAATTCCGCCCGCGCCTCTTCGGTGATGGCCACCACCGCCGGATGCCGCAGGCGGCGCTCCACGGAGATCGCGTAGAAGCGCTCCTGCACCTGCGGGATGCGCCCGGCGGGCTCGACTCCGTAGCGCCGGCGCAGCTCGCCCGCGAGCATCGAGGGAGCGGGAAAGGCGCCGTCGCCCGTCCGGCCGAACTCGGCGAGCAGCGCGCTGTCCTGGAACTCCGCGGCGATGATCGGGCGGATGCCCTCGCGGTCGAGCCACTGGGAAAGCGAGCGGCGCAGCGCCGAGCTCTCGATCGGGACGAGCAGGCGCGCGCCGTCGAGCGAGCGCGGAAAGCGCGCGCGCAGCCGGGCCGCCTCGCGCGGAGCGGCGAAGATCGAAACCGACGACTCCCCGAGCAAGTGGTTGTAGGCGCGTACCGGCGACAAGGCATTGGCGGGCGCGTCGGCAAGCACCAGGTCGTGCTGGTGCAACGCCAGATCGGCGAGCAGGCGCTCCGGTTTGTCCTCGCTGCAGACGAGGTGCACCGCCCGCGGGCCGCGCAGCGCCGGCTCCAGGATCCGCCAGGCGACGAGCTTGGGCATGCTGTCGGCGACGCCCACCGAAAGCCGCTGCGGGCGCGCGGTGGGGCGGCCTCGCAGCGCGTCGGACAGCTCGGACCCGATGGAGAAGATCTCGTCGGCGTAGCGGAAGACCAGCGTCCCCAGCTCGGTCGGCAGAAGGCGTCGGCCGCGGCGTTCCAGGAGCTTGCCGCCGAGGGACTGCTCGAGCGCGCGCAGCTGCCCGCTGACGGTGGGCTGCGCGACCCGCAACCGCGCGCCCGCCGCCGAGACGCCGCCCTCCTTGAGGACGGTCCAGAAGTAGAGGAGGTGGTGGTAGTTGAGCTGGCTGTCCATAGGTAAATCCTATGCTCCGCTTCCGAATTATCTATTTGCCGATGAATCGCGCAAGCGTTACCCGTTGCTCATGAAGAACCGGGCCAGGACCGCCCATGGGTAGCCCGCTCTCCTGGATCGGGTTTCTGGCGTTCGTGGCGGTGCTGCTCGCCGTCGACCTGGGCGTGTTCCACCGCCGGCCGCACGAGGTGCGGATCCGCGAGGCGCTCACCTGGAGCGCCGTCTGGATCGGCCTCGCCCTCCTCTTCAACGCCCTGGTCTGGTGGCGTTCGGGCGCGCAGGCGGGGACCGAGTTCCTCACCGCCTACCTGGTGGAGAAGTCGCTCTCGGTCGACAACGTGTTCGTCTTCGTCGCCATCTTCGGCGCGCTGGCGATTCCTCCGGCGCTGCAGCACCGGGTGCTGTTCTGGGGCGTTCTCTCCGCGCTCGGCATGCGGATGGCGATGATCGTCGGCGGCGCGGCCGCCTTGCAGCGGTTCCACTGGCTCGTCTACGTGTTCGGCGGGATCCTGGTGCTCAGCGGCATCAAGCTCCTGGTGCTCCGCGGCGACGACGGTCCGCCGGGCGGGGCAATGCGGCTCGTCCGGCGGCTGGTCCCCGCGACCGATCGGTTCGACGGCGCCCGCTTCCTCACCCGGGAGAACGGGCGGCTCCTCGCGACGCCCTTGCTGACCGCGCTCATCGTCATCGAGCTGGCCGATGCGGTGTTCGCCGTCGACTCCGTCCCGGCGGTGCTGGCGGTGACCGACGACACTTTCATCGCCTTCACCTCCAATGCGCTGGCGCTGCTCGGCCTGCGCTCGCTGTTCTTCGTGCTGGCGGGCGCGTTGCAGAAGTTCCGCTACCTCAAGATAGGCCTCTCAGGAGTGCTCATCTTCGTGGGGGCGAAGATG
>DATFUN010000163.1:0-7685 GCA_035260805.1 Myxococcales bacterium
TCGGTGCGGCGCAGGTCGATGAGCATCGGGTCGTCGCCGGGCTCGGGCGCCACCTCGCCTCCGTCCGCCTCCCGGCGGAAGAACCTTCCGCGCACGGAGTCGCCGCGGTCCTCCAGACGGTACGCGTACGCGGGATCGCTCGCGTTCACCCAGACGCCGGACAGGTCCTGATCGCAGTAGCGAGGCTGGGCGCGCTTGCAGCCCGCCGCAAGGGCAACGGCTGCGCAGAAAGCGAGGGCGGATCGGCTCATGGGAGGCGGCTCTCTATCACGAGGTCGGAGCGGGGAGAGCGCCCACCAGCAGGCGCTCCGCCCGATCCACGTCCGCGAAGTCCTCCAGGACAATCTCGGGCCCGTGTGTCGCCAGGTCGTGCACCGTCCAACGGCCTGTGGCGACCGCGCAGGCCGGCAGCCCCGCCTCGTGCGCCGCGAGGATGTCGCGCGGCGTATCTCCGATCACCAGCGCCTGGGTGGCGCCGAGCTCGCGCGCCCGCTTCCAGGCGGTGCGCACGATGTCGGGGCGCGGCTCGGCGTCGCTGCCGTACCCGCCGAAGCGGAAGCGGTCCCAGAGGCCCACGCAGCCGAGCTTGAGGCGCGCGCCCGGCTCCAGGTTTCCCGTGCAGAGGCCGAGCAGAACGCCGTTGCGGCGCGCCAGCCGATCGAGCAGCTCCGGCACCCCCGGGAGCGCGACGTACGCCTTCGCGGCGCATTCCTTCTCCAGCGCCAGCAGGTACTGCGAGAGAACCGCGTCGATGTCCTCTTCGGGCACCTCCTGCGCCGGGCCGTGCCGCTCGGCGGCGAGCAACAGCCGCGCGATGGCCCGATCGGTCATCCCGTCGAGGCGCATCTTGCGCAGCTCTTGCCCCGCGCGCACCCGCGCGCCCACCGCCGCGGCGAGCGCGCGGGTGCCCGCGCCGGAGCTGCGCGTGAGCGTGCCGTCGAGGTCGAAGAGGAGCGCGCGCATCAGGAGCCGCTGATCACGGCCTCGGCGATGCGCAGGGTGGGAGCGGCGGTGCTGGAGCGAAGGTCGAGGTCGTTGCCGACCGCGTCGATGGCCTGCAAGAGCTCGAGCAGGGAGCCGGACACCGTCACCTCCTGCACCGCGTGCACGATCTGGCCGTCCTCGATCCACAGGCCGTTGGCGCCGCGCGAGTACTCGCCGGTGACCGCGTTGGCTCCGCTCCCCAGCATGGCGGTGACCAGGAGGCCGCGCTTGGTTCCGCGAACGATCTCGTCGGCGCTCGCGCCGCCGCGATCGAGTACGAAGTTGCTGGTGCCGATGCGCGGCAGGCTCGACCAGCCCCGGGCGGCGTTGCCGGTCGAGCGCGCGCCGGCCTTCCGCGCCGTGTACGTGTCGTAGAGGAAATTCTTCAGCACGCCCCGGTCGATGACGACCGTGCGCTGCGAGAGGACGCCCTCGCCATCGAACGGCCGGGTGGCGAGCCCGCCCGCGAGCGTCGCGTCGTCGACCAGCGTCACCTGCTCGGAGGCGATGCGCTTGCCCAGAAGCTTCGCCAGGAAGCTGCTCTTCTTGTGCACCAGGTCGCCGTTCACCGCGCCCGACAGGCCGGCGAGGAAGCCGGCCGCCTGCTGGGGCTCGAAGATGATCGCCGCCTTCTGCGTCTTCACCTTGCGGGCGCCCAGCATGCGCGCGGCCCGCTGCGCCGCGATGCGGCCCACCTCCTCGGGCGCCTGCAGCTCGGAGAGGCGGCGGCGCGTGTCGGACCACGAAGCGGTCTGGAGCTGCCCGTCGGCCTCCGCGACCGGCGAGCAGTACACGTACGCATAGCTCGCCCGCGACTCGCCGGAGGCTCCCCGCGAAGAGGCGATCGCCGAGCTGGCGAGGAAGTCGCCCGCGCCCGTCGAGTCGAACTTGCGCACGCGCCGGTCGACCTGCCCCGCCGCGCGCTCGGCGGCGTGCGCCGCGCGCAGCTTCCAGGCCGGGTCGATGTCCTCGATGGCGGGATCGTAGCCGCCCTCCGGCCCGCGGCCGAGCTGGCTCCCGCGGGGAAGCTCGTTGAACGGATCCTTGGCGGCGCCCTTGGCCAGCGACACCGCGCTCTGCGCGAGCCCGCGCAGTCCGTCCTTCGAGAAATCGGTCCCGTAGGCGAACCCCAGCCGTCCCGCGGCGAAGACGCGCAATCCGACCCCCTTGCTGGTCGCCTGCTGCAGCTCCTCGACGCTGCCCTCGCGCACCTTGACCGACGACTCGCGCGTCCTCTCGGCGTAGGCCTCGGAGTCGCTCGCGCCGGCCTTCTTCGCGAGCTTGACCAACTGGTCGCAGACCTCGAGCAGCGACGCTCCGCGGTCCTTGCGGGTTTGTTCGGTGACCTGGGCCTCCATCCTCAGGCCCCCGTCCCGCCGACGGTCACGTTGTCGATCCGGACGGTGGGCAGGCCCACGCCGACCGGCACGCTCTGTCCGTCCTTCCCGCAGGTCCCCAGCCCGGGGTCCAGCGACGCGTCGGAACCGACCGCGCTGACGTTCTTGAGCGCCTCGGGACCCACGCCGATGAGCATGGCTCCCTTGACCGGCCGGGTGATCTCGCCTTCGTCGATGAGGTACGCCTCGGAGATCTCGAAGACGAAGTTCCCATTGGAGATGTCCACCTGGCCGCCGCCGAACTGGCGGCAATAGAGCCCCTTGCGCACGCCGCGCAGGATCTCCTCGGGCGCCTGGTCGCCGGGCGCCAGGTAGGTGTTGGTCATGCGCGGCATCGGCGCGTAGCGGAAGCTCTGGCGGCGTCCCGATCCGGTGGAGCGCTGTCCGGTGAGCTTGGCGTTCAGGTGATCGTAAAGGTACCCCTTCAGGACCCCCTTCTCGATCAAGACCTTGCGCTCGCCCGGGTTGCCCTCGTCGTCGACGTTGAGCGAGCCCCGGCCACCCGCCACCGTGCCGTCGTCGATCACGGTGACGAGCTCGGAAGCGACCTTGTCGCCCAGCTTGCCGGCGAACAGCGAGGTGCCCTTGCGGATGAAGTCCGCCTCCAGCCCGTGGCCCACCGCCTCGTGGAGCAGGATGCCGCTCCAGCCGGGAGCGAGCACCACGGTCTGCGGCCCGGCCGGGGCGGGAACCGCGCCCAGCGTCGCCACCGCCTGGCGCGCGGCCTCGCGGCCGACCTGGGCGGGGGAGAAATCCTCGAAGAAGCGGAAATCGACCCGCCCGCCTCCTCCGTAGAAGCCGGTGCGCCGCTCGCCACCCTTGCCGAACGCGACGCAGCTCACGCCGAGGCGGCAGAGGTCCTGCCGATCTTCTGCGAGGTGCCCCAGGGTGTTCGCCACCAGGATCTCCCGCGTCTGGTCGGCGTAGCCCGCCGTCACCTGCCGGATGCGCCGGTCGTGCGCGCGCGCCGCCGCGTCTGCCTCGCGGACCAGCTCGATCTTGCGCGCGACGTCGATGCCCGCCAGGGGCTGCTTGACCTGGTAGTACGTCGGCAGCGGCGTGCGCGAGAGCGCGACCGGTCCGGGGTCGCGGTTGCCCTCCGCGATCAAGGCGGCAGTCTGTGCCGTGCGCAAGAGCGCCGCCTCGTCCAGGTCGTCCGAGTAGGCGTAGCCGACCTGCGCGCCGCGGATCGCGCGCACACCCACGCCGGTGACCGCGCCGACCTGGGCGCTGCGGACCTTGCCTTCGTCGAGCGAGACGGCCGTGGTGGTGGCGCGCTCGACGTACACCTCGCCGAACTCCGCGCCGCGGGACATGGCGGCGGAGAGGAGCTTTTCGACCAGCGGCATGGGGAGCAGAGGCGCGCGGGTGGCCGCGGGCTTCCGGACAGCTTTCGGCATGGCAAGGGAATTAACGCGGACGGGCCGTCGTGGAAAGCGGGAATCGGCCCGCTTGACGCGGCCGGCGAGCCGGGGTGACCTCCAGCGCCGTGAGGCTCTTCTTCAGCGTCCCGGTTTCCGAGGTGGCGCGTTCAGCGGCGTCGGACGCGCTGCGGGCGATGAAGCGGGCGGCGGGCGATGCTCCGCTTTCCTGGACGAGGGACGAGCAGTTGCACTTCACCCTGGCGTTCCTCGGGGAACAGCCCGAGGACGCGCTGCCGCGTCTGCGCGAGGCCGCCGCCTCCTGCGCCGGCGTGCGCGCCTTCGAGCTGGGCCTCTCCGGCGCCGGCGCGTTTCCCGACCCGCGGCGCCCACGCGTGCTGTGGCTCGGCGCGGAGGAGGGCGCGCGGGAGCTGGAGCACCTCGCGGCCTGTCTCGCGGGGGGCCTGCGCGCGGCGGGGTTCGTGCTCGAGAAGCGGCCGTTCCGCGCGCACCTCACCGTCGCGCGCGTGCGGCCGGGAGGCGAGCGGGCCGCATCGCGCGCGCTCGGCGCCGCGCCCCAGGGCGAGATCGCGCGCATGCGGGTGGACCGGCTTTTCCTGATGCAGAGCCAGCTCTCCCCGCACGGCGCGAAGCACTCGGTGGTCGGGGAAACCCTGCTCGCGTGAGCGCGCCCGCAAGCCGCCATTTCTGTAGGTGCGATTGACCATTCCCGCGCGGTTCCCTACAACGCGTGGCGATGGCAGGCGCGGACGCACTGGCACGGGAGGAGCTGGCCGCGATCTCCGCCAACGGATTGCTCCGCTCCTTCGAGCCGCTGCGCACCGGGGCCGGCGCCGAGGTGGAGCTGTCCTCGGGCGAGCGCCTGGTCAACTTCAGCGCCAACGACTACCTGGGGCTCGCAGCGCATCCCGCCGTCCGGCAGGCCCTGGCGGATGGCGCGGCCCTCTGGGGCACGGGCGCGGGAGCGAGCCGGCTGGTCTGCGGCGACTATCTGCCGCACCACGCGCTCGAGCACGAGCTGGCCGTCTTCGAAGGCACCGAGCGGGCGGTGGTCTTCAACTCGGGCTACGCAGCCAACTGCGGCGTGGTTCCGGCGTTCGCCGGGCCCGAGGACGTCGTGCTCTCCGACGCGTTGAACCACGCCAGCCTGGTGGACGGCTGCCGGCTGTCGCGGGCGCGCACCGAGGTGTACCCGCACTGCGACGTCATGGCGCTGAAAGCGGCGCTGCGGCGGGCCCGGCAGCACGGCGCGCGCCGCGTCCTGGTGGCCACGGACTCGGTCTTCTCGATGGACGGCGACCTCGCGCCGCTTCCGCAGATCGCCGATGCGTGCGAGCGGCACGAGGCGGTGCTGATCGTGGACGAGGCGCATGCGACGGGCGTGCTCGGGCCGCGCGGAGCGGGCCTGGTGTCCCAGCTCGACCTGGGCCACCGGGTCGACCTGCGCGTGGGGACGCTGTCCAAGGCGGCGGGCGCGTTCGGCGCGTACGTGGCCGCGACGCGAGCGTCTTGCGAGCTGCTCGTCAACCGGGCCCGTCCCCTGATCTTCAGCACCGGGCTGCCGCCGGCCCTCCCGCACGCGGCGCTCACCGCGCTGGGCATCCTCTCCGGCGCCGAGGGCGACGCGCTCCGGGCCCGGTTGCGGCGCAACGTGGAGCGGTTCGCGGCGGGGTTGCGATCGCTCGGTCTGCCCGCGGAAGCGGCGACTCCCATCTTCCCCGTCGTGCTCGGCGCCCCCGAGGCCGCGCTGTCCGCCGCGGGCCAGCTTCGCAAGCGCGGCCTCTTGGTCAAGGCCATCCGGCCCCCCACCGTGCCGGCCGGCTCCTCCCGCCTCCGCATCGCGGTCACCGCCGCGCACACCGACGCCCATCTCGACCTGCTCCTCTCCGCGCTCCGCGAGGCCGCCTGAGGCGCCCGCTTGACGCGAGGGCTGCGGGCAAGGATACAGCCCGCATGGGAGACAACGTCCCGGCCGCGCCGGAGGACCCGCGAGAGCGGACCGAGCGACTGCTCGCGCTGGACCGCGCGCATCTCTGGCATCCATTCACCCAGATGCAGGGATGGACCGAGCCGGCCGAAGGCGACGAGCCGATCGTCATCGATCACGCGCGCGGCGCCTGGCTGTTCGACACGCTCGGCCGCAAGTACCTGGACGGCGTGTCCTCGCTGTGGGTGAACGTGCACGGGCACCGGAACGCCGAGATCGACAGCGCCATCCGGCTCCAGCTCCAGAAGGTGGCGCACACCACCCTCCTGGGGCTGTCCTCGCCGCCCGCAATCGAGCTCGCGGCCGAGCTGATCCGCCGCGCTCCGCGCTTCGAGGGGCAGCCGCAGCTGAACAAGGTCTTCTACTCGGACTCCGGGTCGACCGCGGTGGAAGTGGCGCTCAAGATCGCCTTCCAGCACTGGCGGCAGCGGGGCAAGCCGAAGAAGGCGCGCTTCGTCGCGCTGGGCCAAGCGTACCACGGCGACACGGTCGGCTCGGTGAGCGTCGGCGGGATGGACCTCTTCCACCAGATCTTCCAGCCGCTCTTGTTCGACGTGCTGCGCATCCCTACGCCTTACGTGTATCGCTGGCCGACGGGGCCGCGGCATTGCCTCGAGTCGGCTGCCCTGGCGGCGGAGGCCGTCATCTCGGGGCGGCGCGACGAGATCGCGGCCGTGGTGATCGAGCCGCTCATGCAGGGCGCGGCGGGCATGATCGCGCACCCTCCCGGGTATCTGCGCCGCATCGCCAAGGCCTGCCGCGACAACGGCGTGCTGCTCGTCTGCGACGAGGTGGCCACCGGCTTCGGCCGCACCGGGACCCTCTTCGCCTGCGAGCAGGAGGAGGTCGTCCCCGACATCCTCTGCCTCGCCAAGGGGCTCTCCGGCGGATACCTGCCGCTGGCCGCGACCATCACCACCGACGCGATCTACGAGAGCTTCCTCGGACCGTTCGAATCGAAGAAGACCTTCTTCCACGGGCACAGCTACACCGGCAACCCCCTGGCCTGCGCCGCGGCGATCGCGTCGTTGCGCCTCTTCGACGAGGCCGGAACGCTCGCCCACGTCCGGCGGATGGCCGAGCGGATCGCGGCGGGCCTCAAGCCGGTCGCCAAGCTCAAGCAGGTGGGCGACGTTCGCCAGCGCGGATTGATGATCGGCATCGAGCTGGTCAAGGACCGGGCCACCAAGGAGCCGTACGGCTACGGCGAGCGCATGGGCCACCGCGTCTGCCTGGCCGCCCGCAAGCGCGAGCTGATGCTGCGCGAGCTGGGCGACGTAGTGGTGGTGATGCCGCCGCTTTCCATGGCACCGGCGGAGGTGGACCTGTTGCTCGAGAGGTTGCACGAATCGATCAAGGAAGCGACGGAGGCATGAACCGTGCGCGGATTCTTCGTCGCGGGCACGGACACCGGCGTCGGAAAGACGGAGATCGCGCGGGCGCTGCTCTCGCTCCTGCGCGGCGCCGTGCCGTTCAAGCCCGTCGAGACTGGCTGCGCCCCTGACCATCCCGAGGATGCGCTCGCGCTCCTGCGCGCTTCCGGCGGCAGCTTCGAGCTGGACCAGGTGTGCCCCTACCGGTTCCGCCTTCCCGCCGCGCCGCTCGTCGCGGCGGAGGCAGAAGGGAAGGCGATCTCGGTCGAGCGCATCGAGCAGCTCGTCGCGCGTGCCGCGCCGCGGCCGGTGGTGGTGGAGGCCGCAGGGGGATTGTTGGTCCCTCTGGCGCGCGAGGTCGCCTCGCTCACGCTGGAGCAGGCCGACCCCGCCGAGCGGGCTCCGGCCGCCGCGCTGGTGACGAACCTGGATCTGGCGGAACGGCTCGGGCTACCGGTCCTGCTGGTCGGCCGCGCGGGGCTGGGTACGCTGAACCACTGCGCGCTCTCGGCCGACGCCATCGCGCGCCGCGGGCTGGAGCTGCGGGCCATCGTGCTCAACC
>DATFUN010000164.1:0-9666 GCA_035260805.1 Myxococcales bacterium
ACTCCTACGAGGCGGAGATCGTGCGGCAGCTCGCCGCCATCGCTCGCAAGGGGGCGCTCTACCGGCGCAAGCGGCCCGTGCACTGGTGCCCCCGCGACCGCACCGCCCTGGCCGAAGCCGAGGTGGAGTACGCGGAGAAGACCAGCCCCTCGATCTACGTCGCCTTCCGCGTGCTCGACGGAACCAGGCTCTACAAGGAGGCGCCCTCGCTCAAGGGGCACCCGCTCGCGCTGGCGATCTGGACCACCACGCCCTGGACCATCCCTGCGAACTTCGCCATCGCCGCAAATCCGGCGATCGAGTACGTCGCCTACGACCTGGGCGAGCGGGCGGTGATCGTCGCCAAGGACCTCCTCGCGCCGTTCCTCGCCGCCTGCGCGCCGCAGGAGGTCGACCGGGGGGCAGGCGACCCCGACACGCTGCTGGGGGCAGCGCAGACCGCGGCGCGCGTTCCGCGGCTCAAGGACCCGCGCAAGGTGCTGGCGCACTTCTCGGGAGCGGACCTCGACGGCGTGACCTACCACCATCCGCTGATCGAGCGGGTCGGCCGCGTGGTCCTCGGCGCGCACGCCACCACCGAGGCCGGCACGGGCCTGGTGCACACCGCTCCGGGGCACGGCGAAGACGACTTCCAGATGGGGGTCAAGTACGGGCTGCCCATCTTCGCGCCCGTCGACGACCGGGGCCGGTTCACCGCCGACGCGGGCCTGGGGCTCACCGGCAAGGGCGTCTTCGACGCCAATCCGGAGATCATCGAGAAGCTGCGCGAGGCCGGGGCATTGCTCAACGCCGGCGGAGTCGCTTTCGAGATCCGCCACAGCTACCCGCACTGCTGGCGCTGCAAGCAGCCGGTCATCTTCCGCGCCACCGACCAGTGGTGGATCGGGATGGACGTGGACATCGGCGGGACCACCATCCGCAAGGCTGCGCTCGAGGCCATCGACCGCATCGCGGCGTCGGGTGGTTGGATCCCCGCCTGGGGCAAGGAGCGGATCCGCGGGATGGTCGAGAACCGGCCCGACTGGTGCATCTCGCGGCAGCGGAGCTGGGGTGTGCCCATCCCGGTCGCGTACTGCGTCAAGGACCGCGAGCCGCTCGTCTCGCCGGAGGCGATGGAGCACGTGGCGCGCATCTTCGAGCAGCACGGCGCCGACGCCTGGTTCGACAAGGCGCTCTCCGAGCTCTTGCCGCGCGGCACGCGTTGCCCCAAGTGCGACGGCACCGAGTTCGAGAAGGAGACCGACATCCTCGACGTGTGGTTCGATTCCGGGTCCTCCTGGGCAGCCGTGCTCGCCAGCTCGCGCTGGCCGGACCTGCGGTTCCCCGCCGATCTGTACCTGGAAGGCTCCGACCAGCACCGCGGCTGGTTCAATTCTTCCCTGACCATCTCCATCGCAAATCGCGGCGAGTCGCCTTATCGCGCCTGCCTCACCCACGGATTCGTGGTGGGCGAGGACGGGCGCAAGATGAGCAAGTCGTTGGGCAACTACGTCGACCCGCAGCACACCATCAAGAAGTACGGCGCCGAGATCGTCCGGCTCTGGGTGGCTGCGAGCGACTACCGGGACGACGTGCGCCTCTCGCAGCAGATCCTGGAGACGCTCAGCGAGGGCTATCGGAAGATCCGCAACACCCTGCGCTATTGCCTCTCGCAGCTCTACGATTTCGATCCCGCGCGCGATGCGCTGCCTGTCGACCGGCTGGAGGCCATCGACCGCTGGGCGCTCTCCCGGCTGGAGCGGTACCGCGAAGGCGTCGCGCGCGCGTACGAGCAGTACGAGTACCACCGCGTCTATCACGCCACCGTGGATCTCTCCGCGACCGACCTCTCGGCCTTCTACTTCGACGTGCTCAAGGACCGCACCTACTGCTCCGCGCCAACCTGGCCGCTCCGCCGCGCCGCCCAGACCGTGCTGTACCGCGCCTGCCGCGACCTGTGCCGCCTGCTCGCCCCCATCGCCTCCTTCACCACCGAGGAGGCATGGCAGCACCTCCCCGGGCACAAGGTCGCCTCGGTGTTCCTCGCCGGCCTGCCGACCCCCGAACCGCAGGTGGCCGACGACGCGCTGGAAGAGGAGTTCCGGCACCTGGCGGCGTTCCGGCGGGTGGTCAACGAAGCGCTGGAGGCGAAGCGGGTGGCCAAGGAGATCGGGAAGGCTACCGAGGCGGACGTGGTGCTGCGCGTCCCGCGCCAGCCGCCCGTGCTGCGCGAGGTGGCGCAGAAGTACGAGGCGCAGCTCGCGGACCTGTTCCTCTGCGCGACCGTGCGGATCGAGCCGGGTGAAACCCTCTCGGCCGAGGTGAGGCGCAGCCCGCACGCCGGCTGCGAGCGGTGCTGGCGCGCGCTGGCCGAGGTGTCCGGTTCGCCTGCGCTGTGCCTGCGCTGCAAGCGCGCGGTCGCCGGGGAGGCGCAGTGACGAAGCCGCTGGGCAAATGGACGCTGCTCGCGCTGATCTCGGCCACCGTCCTCGTCGGCGACCAGGTCACCAAGTTCCTCGCCGTGGAGCACCTGACCCACGCCTTCCAGGTGGCGCGGGCGCGCACGCTGCCCGACGAGATCAAGGCGTTCCTCACCGAGAAGGACCTGCTCGAGCGCGGGCTCGCCGACGGCCGGCAGATCCAGGTGGTCCGCAACTTCTGGCAGTTCCAGTACACGCAGAACCGGGGCGCCGCATGGGGGTTCCTCTCCCGCTCCGGGGAGCGATTCCGCGTGCCGTTCTTCCACCTGGTCAGCGTCGCCGCGGTGGTCTTCATCTTCAGCTACTACCGCAAGCTACAGGCCGAGCAGCGCTACCTGCAGGTCGCGCTCTCGCTGGTGCTCGGAGGCGCGCTCGGGAACGCCATCTGCAGGCTGCTGCGCGGGTACGTGATCGATTTCATCGACTGGCACTGGTTCGACCCGTTCTGGCAAAGACCCTCGCTGCACTGGCCCACCTTCAACGTGGCCGACAGCGCCATCACGGTGGGCCTCTTGATGTTGCTCCTGGAGATGGTCTTCGCGCGGAAGCCGGCCCGGGAGGCAGGGAAGCCTTCCGCATGACGGCAGGTTAGGAAAGGGCGATGCTTCCGGTCCTCTTCAGCGTGGTGCTTTCCCCCTTCTGGGCGCCGCTCGCCGCCCTCGCCGTTTCGCTGCTCTCCGGCGCCTGGCAGGCCCGCGGGGCGCGCGCCGCCGGCGAGCCGTGGAAGAAGGCGCTGCAGGCGGGCGCCGTCTGGGCAGGCGGGACGGCGGTCGTCCTCTTCCTCGCCGTGCGGATGCTCGGCGATCCCGGCAACAACGACCTTCTCCACCTGAAGCGCCCGCTGGTCATCCCGCTGCACACCTACGGTCTCCTGATCGCCACCGCGTTCCTGGTGGCGATGCAGCTCGCCGGCCGCGCCGCCCGTCGTTCCGGGTTGGATCGGGAGCGGGTGATGGACCTCTGCTTCTGGATCCTCCTCGCCGCCATGGTCGGCTCGCGCGTGCTGTTCATCATCGTCAACTGGGAGGACTACGCGCATGACCCGGCCAGCATCTTCGCGTTCTGGAAGGGCGGCCTGGTCTTCTACGGCGGCTTCATCGGCGCGGTGCTGGTGTCCGTCTGGTACATGCGCAGGCACCGCATGCCGTTCTTTCCCCATGCGGACGCGATCATCCCCTCGGTCGCCATCGGCCATGCCATCGGGCGGCTCGGATGTTTCGCCGCGGGCTGCTGCTGGGGCGCGGCTTGCGATCCGCACCTTCCCTGGGCCGCCCGCTTCCCGCCCGAGTCGCTCGCCTACCAGAGCCAGCTCTCGAACCACGTGATCCAGTTCGGCGCCGCGCGCACTCTGCCCATCCATCCGACGCAGCTCTACGAGGCCATCGGCGAGCTGGGCATCTTCGTGGCGCTCACGCTGTGGCGCACGCGCAAGCGGTTCCACGGCGAGCTGCTCGCGCTGTACCTGATGCTCTATGCGCCGCTGCGCGCGCTCATCGAGACCATGCGCGGAGACGAGGAGCGCGGGCGCGTCTTCAACTTCCTCGGCCCCCTGGCGCGCGGCGCTTGGTGGAACCTGTCCACCAGCGAGCTGATCAGCGTCGCCATCTTCGCATTCGGCGTCGTGCTCTACGTCACCCTGGGCCGGCGCGCGGGTGGGAGAACGGAGCCGGCCGCCGCGTAGCCGCGCACCTTCGCTCACGCTGCGGAGGCGCGCTGCTCGTTGCTAGAGTGGGCGCGTGCCCGCCGTGACCGCGACCCAGCAGCTTCCGCAGGAGAAGCTGGCGGAAGACCTCGACCAGCTCGAGGAGGCCATGACCGGCCTCCAGGTCCTCTACGAGAAATACTTCCTCGGCATCGACCGCCGCCCGCCGGACGCGCAGCGCCGCCAGGTCTCCGAGAAGATGCGGGTCCTCAAGACCACGCAGGTGAAGAATACCGCGCTGAAGTTCCGCATCCAGACGATGTTCGCGAAGCTGATCTCGTTCGAGAGGATGTGGGATCGCACGCTGCGCGAGATGGAGGAGGGCACCTACAAGCGCGACGTGTTCAAGGCGAAGATGCGCGAGGCGCGCCGCGGCGCCGAGCAGAAGCCCGCCCAGGCGCCGCCGTCCACGCCGCAGCTCTCGGACCAGATGCTTCGCAAGCTGTACGACACCTATCTGGTGGCCCGGCAGCGCACGGGTGAGTCGACCAGCGGACTGACCTACGACTCCGTGGCCAGCCGCCTCCGCGCCCAGGTGCCCCAGCTGATGGCGCGCCACAAGGCGCGAAACATCGAGTTCAAGGTCGTGATCAAAGCGGGAAAAGCCGTGCTGAAGGCCATCCCGCATACCTGACCCGCATTGGGTAAATCTTTGGACACCTCTTGCCGCCGCAACGGCTGCTCCCCACCCTACCGGGCGTGGAGGGGGCGATGGGCCGCAGGGTGCTGGGGTTGGGGGTGACGCTGCTCTTCTTCGCATGCGCGAAGGAGAGCCCGCCGCCGAGGGCGTCGGAGGCGCTGGAGCGGTCCGCGCGGATGTTGGCGAGGCTCGATCAGCTCGAGGCCGACCTCCACGACGAGCGATCGAGGCTGGCCGTGTACGGCGAGCTGGAGCACCGGCACAGCCAGACCTCGCAGATCGCCTGCCAGGTCGCAGACGAGCACGTGCAGGAGATCCACCGCCTCGCGATGGCGCAGGAGAAGAAGCAGGCGGAGAAGGCGCGCAAGCGCCGGACGGTGGCGCAGGCGCGCGTGATCCGCCGCACGGCAACCGCGCTGAATTAGCCAAGGACTGCCGTTCTTACTCGAAGACCTTTTCGACCGGGACGATGGCGACGTCCTGGTCGCCGTGGGCCCCGAACGAGGTGCGGTTCACCGCGCGGTCTGCCTCGAGCAGCGCGGCCGGTTTTTCGGGGACGTTGCCCTGCGCGTCCTTCTGGTAGCGCATCGGCGTTTCGGCGTCAGAGAGCAGCGCGCGCTTGACCTCGTCCATTCCAGGTCCTACCAGCGCGCACTCCAGCGCTTCCGGTTTCACCCACTTCTTCCACGCGGCGTTGACGCCGGCGGCGTTCACCTCGCGGACCTCTCCGTGCCAGCGCCGGAGGAAGTCGGGCGCGCCGAGGAACTCCCCGTCCAGGGCGTACCCCAGCTTGCGCGCGTCCGTCTGGTCGAACAGCAGGATGTAGCCGTCGAGGAAGCCCTTGGTCTGCTGGATCTCCTCCTCGCTGAACGGCTCGCCTTCGAGCGTGCGCGACAGCTCGTAGAGCGCCGCCCGCAGCGCGAACAGGCGGTTGTCGTTCTGCACCGGCCGCAGCCAGATGGTGAAGTCCTGCTGGTGCCGCGCGCGCCCGAGCTGCGCGGTGGCTGCGTTGCCGTGCTGCTGCGCGAAATGCTCGATGTACGCGTAGTCGCCGTAGTTGAGGCCGCGCTGCTCGCGGAGCCGCTGCATCAAGCGGCCGTTGAACTGCCGGTGCTCGCCGAAGGCGCTGCGCGCGACGGAGAGCGCGGCCCAGTCGGGATCGCCGCGGGAGAGCTGCCAGGGGAATCCGCAGGAGATGGCGGTCGCGTCGCCTTGCTTCTCGATCAGGAGGTACCGCGGCCCGTGCGGCTGCTGCTGCGGGATCGCGGCGGGCCGCGCGCTCGCGCGGGGAAGGCCGGCCAGCGCCGTGGCGACGCGATCCGGCAGGCCCGGCGCGTAGCCGCCCGCGACTCCGACCGTGAGGCGGTCGACGGTGAAGACCTTCGCCGCGTGCGCCTTCACGGCGTCCAGCGTGAGCGCCTTGAGATCGGTGACGTGCCCGTCGTTCAGCCGCCCGTACGGGTGGCCGCGATACAAGAGCTCACCCAGCGCTTCCTTGCCCAGGTTCTCGTCGTCGCCCTGGCGCAGCCGCTTCTCCACCTCGATCACCGCGGCGTCGCGCAGGCGGGTGAACTCGCGCGGATCCCAGCGCGGGTGCGCCACCACGTCGATCAAGATGGGCAGCAGCTTCTCGAGGTTGTCGCGGTGGACCGTCGCGGAGAAGGTGGTCAGCTCCTTGTCCACGCGCGCGTCGACCGAGGTCGCCATCGGGAACAGGGCGAGGATCAGCGAGCGCGCGTCCAGGTCCTGCGTGCCGCCTTCCGTCATCACGCGGGCGGCGAGCGAGGTGATGCCCGCCTGGCCCTGCGGATCGTCGACGGCGCCGGTGGTGAACCGGAGCGCGACGGTGACCATCGGCTTCTGGCTGGGCGGGAGCGCGAGGATGCGGATTTCGTTCGGCGCGGCCTGCGCAGCCGGCTCCCCAGCGGCGCGGACCTCGCCGGGCTCGCCGCCGACCCTGGAGCGAGGCTTGGCGGTGAGCGCGCCGGATCGGTCGGTCTTCGCGGGCGGATCGGCCGGCGCCGGCTCGCTCGGGGACGCTTGCCCGCCGGCGGCCGTCTTCACCCGGTCCTCCCCGTGGCTACAAGAGAGGGCCGCGGCGAGGAGCGCAAGCGCGGCGCGCTTCACCGCCCACCTCTGGCCGTCTTCGCGGCGGGCTTGCGCTGGGCACGCGCCGCCTGCGAGGTGAGCGTCACGGTGCTCCGGTTCGCGTCGAGGAACGCGCGCTTTGCATATTCCTGCAACATGGCCGGCGTGAGCGCCTCGATCTCGCGCGCCAGCGCGTTCAGGTAGTCGAGGTCGCCGGTGAGCGCGGTGTACTGCACCAGCACGTTGGCGATCGAGTCGGGCTTGTCGAGGGCGGCGATGATCGAGTAGCGCACGTTGGATTTGATTGAAGCGACCCGCGAGCCGTCCACGCGGCCGCGCGCGAGGTTCGAGACCTCGCGGAGGACGGTCAGCTCGGCCTGGCGCAGGTTCTTTTCCTCCTTCACCCGCAGCAGCGCACCGAGCAGGTACGGGTCCCGGTTCACTCCGTCCTGCGTGGAGATGCTGTCGACGATCTGCCGCTTGAGCACCAGCTCCTGGTAGACGGTGCTGGTCTCGCCGAAGAGGTAGGGCGCGAGGACGGCCTGTACCGCGGCGGCGTGGAGATCGTCGGCCCCGCGGCCGTGCCATCCCATGTACAGCCGCGGCAGGGTGGGCGCCTTCCACGACACCGTCCCGCGCCTGCTCGAGGTCTGGCGCGGCTCGCGGGGAAGGGGCGCCGGATCGAGCTTTCCTTTCCAGGTCGAGTACGCCTTGGTCAGGCGCGCGAGCGCGTCCGCCTTGTCGAAGTCGCCCACCACCACGATGGTCGCGTTGTCCGGGGTGTAGTAGCGGCGGAAGAACTCGCGCGAGTAGGCGAACCCGCTCGGCATGGCCTGGATGTCCTGCAGGAACCCGATGGTGGTGTGCTTGTACGGGTGCCGGGTGAACGCCGTGTCCTGCATGACCTCCGCGATCTTCTGCTCGGGGTCCGAGGCGCTCTTCGCATACTCGCCCAGGATGGCGCCCGCTTCCGTCTTGAACTGCGCCTCGTCGTAGTCGAGGTTCTGGAACCGGTCGGACTCGTAGTCGATGATGGTGGGCAGCGCCTTCGCCGGCCCGTACAGGTGATACACGGTGAGATCCAGGTCGGTGTACGCGTTGGTGTCGAGGCCCATGCGGGTGACGGTGGCGTTGTACTCGTCGGCAGGGTGCTTCTTCGTGCCGCGGAACATCATGTGCTCGAAGAAGTGGGCGTAGCCGGAGCGCCCAGGCTCGGGCTCGTTGCGGCTGCCGACGCGCATCAGGGTGTAGTAGGCGACCAGGCCCGGCGAGTCGTACGGGATGAGCACCACCCGCAGCCCGTTCGGCAGCGCGTGCACTTCCGTCGGGAACGGGAACGCCTTCGCGGCCGCGCCGGCCTGGGGCGCGGTCCTCGCCGGACCGCTCCGTTGCGGGGCAGCGGCCAGTGCGAGAAGCAAGGAAAGAGCAAAGGGCATGCCTTTTATCCTCCACCTCGGCGCGAAAGAGGGCGGCGCAGCATAGTCGACCTCCCCGGGCGCGTCGACATTCACGCACCCGCGGACTTCTCAGTGCCGCGCCGGCGCCGCCGCGTCCGGTGGCGGGCCCTCCCACAGCACGACGCGTCCCTTGCCGCGCTGCTTGGCCTCGTACATCGCAGCGTCCGCCGCCCGGATCATTTCCTCGGCGCTCTCCGGAGGAGCGCCGTACCTGGCCACTCCGATGCTGGCGCCCAGGTGGTAACCGGGATGCAGCTCGTCGAGCTGCCGCAGGCGCTCGAGCAGGCGGCGGGCCGTGGCCTCGGCGGCGTCCTGCCGCATTCCCACGAACAGCACGGCGAACTCGTCCCCGCCCAGCCGCGCCGCCACGTCGCCCGCGCGTACCGACTGCCGGATCGCTTGCGCCACTTCGCGGAGCAGCTCGTCTCCGGCGGCGTGGCCATGGGCGTCGTTGATGCGCTTCAGGTTGTCCACGTCCAGGTATCCGAGGGAGAGCGGCGTCCCGTCGCGCTGCGCCCGCGCCACCTCCTGGCGCACGCGCTCGGTGAAGGCGCGCGCATTGGCCAGACCGGTGAGCCCATCGGTGCGGGCCAGCCGCTCGGCGTCCCCGAGCAGCTCGGCCAGGCGCCGGTTCGCCCCGCGCAGCCGCTGCTGGTCGCCGCGGATGCGAGCGGTCATGACGCCCATCGCGAGCAGCATCAGGAGCCGGCTGACGGCGTTCCACAGGAGCACGCGCGTGGGCTCGCCGCGGTGCCCCCACGCCTCGACGGCGAACCAGCACAGGCCGGCCGCCGTCCCGGCCACGAGCGCGGCGCCGCTACCCAGCCACCAGGCCGCGGCCAGCACCGGGACCACGTAGAACAGCGCGAAGGAAACCCAGGGTCCGGTGACGTAGTCGAGCAGGCCGACCAGGGCGATGGCGACGACGCACACCACCGCGAACGCCGTCCGGAGGGTGCGGATGGACCACGTCACCGTGGCTGGTAGACTAGCCCGAACTTGCCGCCCGCGGGGCCGGCGGACCGGCCGAAGTCCTTGACCGGGCAGCCCCGCTGCGGCATACAAACGCGCCCCGGCGAGCCCAGGTAGCTCAGTTGGTAGAGCAGGGGACTGAAAATCCCCGTGTCGGTGGTTCGATTCCGCCCCTGGGCACCACCTAATTAGTCGTAATCACGCCTGAATCCAGGTGCCGCCTTGCCGGGGCGCTCGCCTGCCTGGTATGCCATCCCCCACTTTTCCCCCACTTGCCTGGGGGCGCTGGGAGGGACCATGGCGGACCGGTTCAAGACCTGGGACGGGGGGTACGTCCGGAAGGACGCG
>DATFUN010000165.1:0-4279 GCA_035260805.1 Myxococcales bacterium
GCTCGAGCAGCTTCCACCCGAGGACCAGGGCAGGGGATTCCTGGAGCAGCCGCCGCGGAAGAAGGCCGCCATCGCCTTCGCCGGACCCGCTGCCAACTTCCTGCTCGCGCTCGTCCTCTACTTCGCGGTGAACGTCGCGCCGCACCGCGACCTGGCGGCCAAGGTCGGATACGTGAAGCCCGGCTCGCCCGCCGCGCAGGCCGGAGTGCAATACGGCGACCGAATCGTGGCCGTCGACGGCGAGAAGGTCGACGGCTTCCTCATGCTGCAGGAGAAGATCCGCGCCCACGCGGGGCAGGCGCTCACGCTGACAGTCGAGCGCGGCGGGCAGCGGTTCGACGTCCGCGTCACTCCCTCGGTGCACGAGGAGACGAACCCCATCGAGACGGTGAAGCAGGGGCGCATCGGCATCTCCGCCGCCCCGCGCATCGCCGAGATCGCCGTCGGCTCGCCGGACTCCAGGGCGGCGCGCGCCGGTCTCCGCACCTTCGACCTGGTGGTGAAGCTCGCCGGGCAGCCGGTGCCCAACTACGAGGAGCTCGAGCGCCGCTTGCCTTCGCTGCGCGGTCCCGTCCCGGTCGAGGTGCTGCGGCGCCGCGAGGTGCCCGCGCCGGGCGGCACGCTGTGGGTCCAGGACCCCGTGCAGCTGACTCTGGACGCCGGAGGGGACGGGGCCGGCATCGAGTCCGCCGACCTGAACCTCTTCGCCGTCCAGCCCGGCTCGGCGGCCGACGAGGCGGGGCTGCGCCGCGGCGACCGGGTGGTCGCCATCGACGGCAAGCCCGTCTTCTGGTGGTTCGACGAGGTGGAGACGGTGCGCCGGGCGAAGGGGGCCGAGCCGTTCCCGATGACGGTGCGCCGCGACGGCAAGCTGCTCACGGTGACCGTGCGGCAGCACCTGCGCACCGAGCGCGACGAGTCGGGTATCCGCGTGCAGGTGCCCGAGCTGGGCGCCTCGCCCGATACGGCCATCTTCAGCGGCGAGACGGAGCGCATCTGGGTGCGCTACCCGATCGGCGAGGCAGTCTCGCGCAGCTTCACCGAGACGGCCGGGTCCATCCGCGGGTTGGCGCTGGGCATCGCGAAGATCGTCAGCGGCCGCATCTCGTCCGAGGCGATCGGCGGGCCGATCATGATCGCGGACGTCGCGCGCAAGGCGGCTGACGCGGGCTGGCAGATGTTCGTCTACGTGATGGCGATGATCAGCGTGAACCTGGGCCTGATGAATCTGATCCCGCTGCCGGTGCTGGACGGCTTCCACGTGCTCTCCGCCGGCATCGAGGGCATCCGGCGCAGGCCGCTCTCGCTGCGGTTCCGGGAGATCGCCAACGTGGTGGGCATCGCGCTGGTGCTCGGGCTCATGCTCTTCGCGCTGCGCAACGACGCCATGCGCAAGTTCTTCGAGTAGGGCCTTGCGCGTCCTCGCGCTCGACAGCTCGTCGCCCCTGCTCAGCTGCGCGCTGTGGGAGGACGGGCGCGTCCTGGCCGAGTCGCTGCACGAGGAGAGGGCGGGCGACGTGCTGCCGGACGTGCTCCTCGAGTTGGCGCCGCTCGATTCCATCGACGCTCTGGCGGCGGGCATCGGCCCAGGTTCGTTCACCGGGCTGCGCGTCGGGCTGGCGGCCGTGAAGGCGTTGGCATACGCGCGCAAGCTGCCGGTGCAGGGGGCTTCCAGCCTGCGCGCGCTGGCGCTCGCAGCGCGCCGGCCGGACGAGCTCCTGGTGCCCACGCTCGAGGCCCGCCGGGGCGAGCTCTACGCCTGCGCCGTCCGCGGCACCGAGCTGGTCCTCCCCGAGACCGTGCTGCGCGCGCAGGACCTCGCCGCATGGCTGCCGGAAGGAGCCGTGGTGCTGGGACCGGGCGCCCGGGCGAACGGTATCCCTGTCCCCGACGAGCCGCGGGCCCCCGCCGCCTGGGCGGTGGCCGAGCTGTGCGCGCCGCTGCTCCGCGGCGCCCGCTACGATGAATCGACCTGCTTCTCCCTCTCCCCGAACTACTTCCAACCCAGCTCCCCCGAAGTGGCCCTCCGCGAAGGCCGCCTCGGCAAACCGAGGTAGAGCCAAGAGGATCACCGCGGAGGCGCGGAGGACGCGGAGTCGTTTTTGGGTCGGAGCGATCGAGCGCGCGCGGCGATTCGAGAGGAACCAGTTCCTCCGCGCTCTCCGCGGCTCCGCGGTGATCAGTTTGCTGGTTATTCTTGACGGAGCGGCGGGTGGCGTGACATCGCGAGAGAAGCGAGGGCGAGATGCGTAGAGTGAAAGTGGCGGTGGCGGGGGCGACGGGGGTGGTGGGCAGGGAGATGCTCAAGGTGCTCGAGGAGCGGGACTTTCCCGCGTCCGAGCTGGTGCTGCTCGCTTCCGAGCGCAGCGAAGGCCACAAGCTCGAGTTCCGGGGCGAGGAGCTGACCGTCCAGAGGCTCCGCCCCGAGTCGTTCGACGGGGTGGACATCGCGCTCTTCTCGCCCGGTGCCTCCGTCTCGCGCGAATTCGCGCCCTACGCCGCGCGCGCCGGCGCGGTGGTGGTCGACAACTCCTCGGCCTTCCGGATGGACGCCGACGTGCCGCTGGTCGTTCCCGAGGTGAACCCGCGCGCCGTCGAGCTCGCCGTCCGGCCCGGCGGCCGCCGCATCGTCGCCAATCCGAACTGCTCGACCATCCAGCTGGTGCTGGTGCTCAAGCCGCTGCACGACGCCGCCGGCCTCGAACGGGTGGTGGTCGCAACCTACCAGTCCGTCTCCGGCGCCGGCCAGAAGGGCATCGACGAGCTGGAGCAGCAGAGCCGCGCGCTCTTCAACATGGAAGAGACGTCGGCGAAGAAGTTCCCGCACCGCATCGCCTTCAACCTGCTCCCCGAGATCGGCCCGGCCAACGCCAACGGGTACACCGAGGAGGAGATGAAGATGGTCAACGAGACCCGCAAGATCATGGGCCTGCCGGATCTGCGCGTCTCCGCCACCTGCGTGCGCGTGCCCGTCTTCTACTGCCACTCCGAGGCGGCGAATCTCACCCTCCGCGAGGAGCTGACCCCCGAACGCGCTCGCGAGATCCTGCGCGCGGCGCCGGGAGTGAAGGTGGTGGACGATCTCGCCCAGCACGTCTACCCGATGCCGTTGCTCGGCGCGGGCAACGACGACACGCTGGTCGGCCGCATCCGCAAGGACCTGGCGCAAGAGCGTGGCCTGGCGCTGTTCGTCGTCTCCGACAACCTGCGCAAGGGCGCTGCGACCAACGCGGTGCAGATCGCCGAGCTGCTGCTGCGCGACCACGAGGCCGCGCTCGGCCTGAAGCACTGACGTTGCCAGTTTGTCCGGGAGTCCGGCATCCGGCGGGACAGAATGTCCATGCGGCACCGTCGCGGCGGCAGAGCGGGTGAGCAGGCGGCCGGTGCCGCCTCGGCCCGGCGTTTGCTTCCCGGGGACGGCGTGTCCCGACCGGAGCGGATACCGCTGCGTCCGCGCTCGATCGCCGCGCTGTTTTTCCTGGCGGCGCTCGCGGCGCTGATCGCGCCGGCCGCGCGGGCGCAGACCGTCACCGTCACCACCGACGCTACCGGCGTCAACCCGGTCAACCTCGGGTTGCAGGACTGCATTGACAACCGCTCGATCGTCTTCAAGTGGAACCTGAACGTCACCCCCACGGCGAGCGACACGGTCCGGATCTTCATCACCAAGGACACGGCCTCGTGCAGCGCCACCTCCGAGCCCACGACGGCGCCGAGTCCCCCGCTGATCCAGCCGACCACGGTGCAGCAGTCGGACCAGGCCACCGCCACGGCCAAGCAGCTGCTCCTGGATCTGCCCAACGGCTGCGCCAACACCGAGCACAAGGCCACCTCGCCCTTCACCGTCTTCTTCTGCGTCCGCCGGACGACGCCGCCCAGCGTGTTAGGAGGAGGAGGCCTGTCCACCGGCACGCTCCAGGTGAACTTCGCGCTGGTGCCTCCCAACGCGCCCTCGCCCCCGGTGGCCACGCCAGGAGATTCGCACCTGAGGATGGACTGGACCTCCAACGACAGCGGCGATCAGACCTACGACGTCTACGTGGTTCCGACGCTCACCCCCGTCGACCCGGCGCGCAGGGCCAGGAGCAAGATCGCGGGCACCAACACCGACGTCACGAACGACAGCGCGGGGAACGCCCTGGTGAACGATCGCGACTACGATCTGTTCGTCCGGTCCACCGACGCCTTCGGCAACAATTCGGCGCTCTCCTCGCCCGCCTCACACGGCAGGCCCATCCAGATCGACGATTTCTACACTCATTACCGGAGCAGCGGCGGG
>DATFUN010000166.1:0-3032 GCA_035260805.1 Myxococcales bacterium
GGCGATTTCTCGGTCGGCCGGGTGGCTGCCCAGGGCGGCATGATCACCTCCGACCGGCTCGACCAGGAGCCTGGCCTCGCCGATCCCGACTGGGCGCGCATCGAGCGCCTCAAGTCGTTCGCCGGCTACCCGCTGATCCACGAGGGCCGGCTGGTGGGCGTGGTGGCGATGTGGAGCCGCGAGCACTTGCGCGACGAGGTGCTGGAGGCCCTGCGGATCCTGGCCCGCCATGCGGCGACGGCCATCGCCGGCGCCAAGCTCATCCAGGACGTCCGGGCCGAGAGCGAGAAGTCGCAGGCGGCCACGCGGCAGATCGAGGCGCTGGTGCAGGCGTCGCGCAGCGGCATCCTGCTGGTGGACCGGCACTCCCGGGTCGCCTTCGTGAACTCGGCGTTCCGCCGCCTGTTCGCGCTGGACGATCACGAGCTGACCGGCTGGCCGGTGGCGGCGGTGGAAGCATCCGTCAAGCCGGTCCTCGGGGACCAGCCGCTGCGCGGCGAGGACCGCGAGCTGGAGGTCCAGTTGCCGGGCGAACCCAAGCCGCGCGTCCTGCGCGCCTACTCGGCGAAGGTGGCGGGGACCAGCGGCGAGCCGATCGGCTGGATGGGCGTCTTCGACGACGTGACCCGCGATCGCGAGGTGGACCGGATGAAGACCGAGTTCATCTCCACCGTCTCCCACGAGCTGCGGACGCCCCTCACCAGCATCAAGGCCTCCATGGCGCTCTTGCTCGACGGAGAGACGGGGTTGGACGAGGAAGGGGCGGAGCTGGTGCAGGTCTCGAAGCGCAACGCCGACCGCCTGGTCCGGCTGGTGAACGACATCCTCGACGTGAGCAAGATCGAGGCGGGCCGGCTGCAGCTCGACCTGCAGGAGCACGAGGTCGCCGCTCTGTGCGCGGAAGCGGTCGCGGGCATCGACGGATTCGCGCAGAAGGTCGGCGTCACCGTGCGCTCCGGCATGGCGGCCGGGCTGCCGCGCGTGCGCGCCGACTGGGACCGGGTGGTCCAGGTGCTGACGAACCTGCTCTCCAACGCGCTCAAGTTCGCGCCCCGCGGCAGCGAGGTGGAGCTGGACGTCTCGCCTCGCGGCGCGGAGGTCCTCTTCGGCGTGCGCGACCGCGGCCCTGGCATCCCGGCCGATTTCCGCGAGAAGCTGTTCACCAAGTTCGCCCAGTCCGACCGCGCCAAGCGTGAGCAGGAGGGAACGGGGCTGGGGCTCGCCATCTGCCGCGCGCTGGTGCTGGCGCACGGCGGCGAGATCTGGGTCGACAGCGAGCCGGGCAACGGCGCCGCATTTTTCTTCACGCTCCCGGCCGCGTCCGGGTAGCCTTAGGATCCTCCATGGCACGCGAAGGACAAGTCGCCGCACAGCCGGCAGAGGAAGCCCTCGACCGCGAGCTCCTCGAGCACTACCTGGCCGGCGCCGGAGAGAAGCTCGCCGCCCTGGAAGCGGCCCTCGCGGCGGCCCGGACCGGTGAGGCTGGCGCAGGGGACGTTCTGCGGCGCGCGCTGCACAAGCTGGCCGGGAGCGCGGGCACGTATGGCTTCGCCGAGCTGGGCGCGCAGGCGCGAATTCTGGAGAAGAGGGTCCAGGCGGCCGACGAGCCGCTGCCCGAGGACCTGCTCCTGGACACGGTGGCGTTCCGGCGCGAGTTGGAGGACACCTTCGAGGAAGCGCGGTCGAAGCTGGCCGGCGGCCCGCCGCCTCCGCTGTCGGCGATCCGGCAGAAGCTGGTGGTGGCGGTGATCGGGGGCGGGCTCGAGGACCCGGTAGGCGAGGAGCAGGCGCACGCGGTGGGAATGGCGCTCGCCCGGGCTGGCAGCCATCTCGTCTGCGGCGGCCTGGGCGGTTGCATGGCCGCCGCCGCGCGCGGGTACCGCGAGGGCAGCGGCGAAGGAATCGTGCTCGGGATCCTGCCCGGAGCATCGCGCCACGAGGCGAATCCCTGGATCGACCTGCCGATCCCGACCGGCGTCGGCGACGCCCAGTCCGCGCTGGTGGCCATGGCGGTCGACGGCGCGATCGTGGTGGGCGGCGGCGGCGGCACGCTCAGCGAGATCGGCCTGCTGCTCCGCGACGGCAAGCCCGTCGTGGCGCTGCCGCACACCGGCGGCGCCGCCGAGATGGTCGGCGGCCGCAAGCTCTACAAGCACGAAGTGGTGGCCGCCTCCTCTCCGGAAGAGGCCGTCATGAAACTCCTCCGCGCCTTGTCCGAACGCCCCAACCTGGCGAAGCGCTGACCAACTGCGTTTCACGCGGGAACCGCTTCGAGTCAGCCGGAGATGGCTTTCCACATTTCCAAGGCGGCGGCGGCGGGATTCGGCGCCCCGAGGATGCTGCGGATGCAGGCCACGCCGTAGGCGCCCGCGCTCACTGCACGCTTCGCCCGAGGCGGCGTGACGCCTCCGATGGCGTAGACCGGCAGCGAGGCCGCCTTGGTCGCCTCGTGGAGCGCGGTCATCCCCTGCGGCTTCTTGCCGGGGGTCTCCCAGACCGGGCCGAATACCGCGAAATCCGCCCCGTCCCGAGCCGCGAGCGCCACCTCCGCGGAGGAATGGCAGCTGCGTCCGATCAGCGCGCCGGGACCGAGCTGGCGGCGGGCGTCCGCGATGGGCGGTCCGCCGGCGGGCAGGTGCACGCCGTCGGCCCGCGCCGCCTTGACCACCTCCAGCCGGGTGTTGATCAAGAGAGGCGCCTTCGCGGACCGGCACAGAGGCAGGAGGGCCCGCGCGAGCTCGAGCAGCGCGGCGGGCGCGAGGTCCTTCTCGCGCAGCTGCACCGCGGCCGTTCCGATGGGAAGGACCGAGAGCGCGGCCGCCAACGCGCCGGGGAGATCCGGCATCGCGCCGCGGTCAGTGACCAGGTAGATGCGGACCAATCAGACCCGCATATCAGATCAGCCCGGCGATGGGACTCGAGGCGCTGCCGTAGAGCTTCCGGGGGATACGGCCGGCGCGGTACGCGAGACGCCCCCCCTGGGTGGCAAGCTTCATCGCGGTGGCCATGGCCACCGGATCCTGCGCACCGCT
>DATFUN010000167.1:0-3485 GCA_035260805.1 Myxococcales bacterium
GGGGGGAGCGAGCCCCCCCCTCGTGGAGGCGCCGAAGGCGCCGGATCGAAGAGGGTGGGGGCTGCTACAGCGCCTCACAGCTCTCGCAAGCGTAGGGACTAAATATGGAGCGGCTTTCCTCGGATTGCCATGGCGGCCTCGGTCATGGCCTCGGTCAGCGTGGGATGCGGTCGGATGACGCGCGCCATTTCCTCGCTGGTCGACTCCAGCCGGAGCAGCGAGCACGCCTCCGCGATCATCTCCGTCGCCCGAGGTCCCACGACGTGGACGCCGAGCACCTCGTCATATTTCTCCTCGCCCACGACCTTCACCATGCCTTCCGCCGCGCCGAGGATGCGCGCCTTCCCGTTGGCCGACATCGGGAACACGCCGGTCTTCACCTTGTACCCCCGCTCGCGCGCCGCCTTCTCGGTGAGGCCCACCGAGGCCACCTCCGGCTCCGAGTACGTCGCCCCTGGCACCAGGTCGTAGTTCACCGGCTTCGGGTCGTGCCCCGCCAGCCGGTCGGCGACGAACTCACCCTCCACGAAGGCGAGGTGGGCGAGCTGCGGATGGGGACGGCCAGGAAGCGCCACCACGTCGCCGATGGCCGACAGCCACGGCTCGCCGGTCAAGAGCGTCTTGGGGTCCACCACCACGTATCCGCGCTCCAGCTTCACGTTGGGAAGCTTCTCCAGATCGAGGTTCTCGGAGACCGGCCGGCCGCCGACCGCGCAGAGGAACATCTCCGCCTCGAGCACTTCGGTGCCCTTCTGCGTGGTGACCGTGCACTTCACCGCCTCGCCTTTGATCTCCACCGTCTCCACCTTGGCCGAGGTGAGGAACTTCACCTTGCGGCGCCGCATCGACTTCTCGAACTCGGTGGAGATGTCCTCGTCCTCGAGCGGGAGCAGGTGCGGGAGCATCTCCACGATGGTCACCTGGCTGCCGAATCGCTCGTAGACGCTTGCGAACTCGACGCCGACCGCGCCGGCGCCGAGGACGATGAGCCGCTTGGGGACGCTGGTGTTGTCGAGCAGCTCGTCGGAGGTGACGATGCGGT
Organism: Myxococcales bacterium; assembly: GCA_035260805.1. Taxonomy (GTDB): domain Bacteria; phylum Myxococcota; class Myxococcia; order Myxococcales; family 40CM-4-68-19; genus VBKO01. Next base: position 1,043 of record DATFUN010000167.1, read on the forward strand.
TGCCGTCCACCTTCAAGCCCGGGATGAGCCGCGGCGCGGAGCCCGAGGCGAGGATCACGTGCTTCGCCTCCACCATCTGGTCGCCCGAGGAGCCGCCGGAGACCGCGATGCGCCCGGGTCCCGCGATGCGCGCGTGTCCGTGGACGCGATCGACCTTGTTCTTCCGGAAGAGGAACTCCACTCCCTTGGAGCTCTTGGAGACGACCGAGTCCTTGTGCTTCAAGACGCCGGCCATGTCGAGCTCGACCCCCGACACCTTGACCCCCTGGTCCGCGGACTCCTGCGCGTTCTCGTACAGCTCGGCGGTGTGCAGGATGGCCTTGGTGGGGATGCAGCCGCGCAGCGTGCAGGTGCCGCCCAGCCGCGGGTCCTTTTCGATGCAGACGGTCTTGAGGCCCAGCTGCCCGGCTCGGATGGACGCGACGTAGCCGCCCGGTCCCGCTCCGATGATCGCCACGTCGTACTGCGCCACCTTGGTCCTCCCGGTCCAGAAGGGCGGCTGGAAGTAGCGCCCGGGGTGCGGGCTGTCAAGGAGAGCGCGGGCGCATCTGCGACCAGCGGGAGAGGCCCACGCTGCCGAGGACCAGGAGCGCCGCAAGCCACGCGCGCGGCGCGATCGACTCGCCCAGGACTCGGGTGGGCGAAGGTCAAGCGCCCGCCTCCGCGATCAGGTTCGGCGAGGCGGAAGCCCGGCTTCCTCCCGAGCCACGCTGGTCAGTCCCGACCAGTCCCAGCCGTCGCGGCCGCGGGCGAGCGCGGCAAGCAGCCGATCGCGGAGCAGCGAGGCCATCGGCAGCGGAGCGCGAAGCTCGTGGCCGGCCTGGAGCGCGAGCGTGACGTCTTTCAGGGCCAGGGGCATGGCGAAACCGGCCGGCTCGAACTCGGTGGCCGCGACGCGCGCGCCATAGCCGGTGAACACGGTGGACCCGAACATGGTGCCGCCGAAGAACTCGACCAACCTGGTCGGGTCGAGCCCGGCCTTCTCGGCCACCGCGGTCGCTTCTCCCAGCGACTCGATGGTCGTGGCGATGAGGAAGTTGCCGATCAGCTTGACCACGTTCGCCTGCGGCGCCTCCGCGACGGTGAACGTCCCCCGCCCGAGCGCGGTGAAGAGGCGCTCGCAGGCGGCGAGGTCCTTCTGCTCGCCCCCGCAGACGATCCACAGCTGCTTCTTCTGGGCCGCTTCCGGGCGGCCGAAGACGGGCGCCGCCACGTACCCCTGCCCGGCGGCGGAGTGCGCCTCGCGCAGCTTGCGGGACAGCGCCACGGAGATGGTGCTCATCGAGACGTGGATGCCGCCGCGGCGCAGGCCGGCGAGGAGACCGCCGTCGCCGAAGGTCACCTGCTCCAGCGCGGCATCGTCGGCCAGCATGGTGGCCACGATCGCGCACTGCTCGGCGACCTCGCGCGGCGACCTGCACTCCACCGCGCCGGGCGGCGCTTTGCCTGGAGTGCGGTTCCAGGTCCGCACGGTGAAGCCGGCGGCGACCAGGTTGGCGGCCATCGGACGGCCCATGCGCCCCAAGCCGATGAATCCGATTGCGTCCATGTCACTTGCCCAGGAGCGCCTTGATCCGCGCCTGCAGCGAGGTGCCGATCAGCGTTCCGTAGACGCGGCGCCCGAGCCGGTAGGCCTTCGCGCTGTACGGGTAGAACCAGAAGGCGGGGAAGTTGAATCGCTCGAGGTTCACGTGGCGCACCTCGCACAGGTCGCGAAGCCCGTGCTTGCCGTGCACGCGGCCGAGCCCGCTCGCCTTGACCCCGCCCCAGGGCGTCTCCGGCGCCGCGTGCGTGTAGAGGGTGTCGTTGTGCATCACCGTGCCGGCCAGCAACTGGTTCGCGATCAGGTCCGCCTTCGCCTTGTCCCGCGTGAACACGTAGGCGGACAGCCCGTACGGCGAATCGTTCGCCAGCCGGACGGCTTCTTCCTCGGTGCGGAAGGTCATGATGGGCAGCATCGGGCCGAACGTCTCGTCGCGCATGATGGCCATCTCGTGCGTCACGCCGGTGAGCACGGTGGGCTGCACGAACCGTCCGCCGTCGGGGTGCGTCTGGATCTGTCCGCCCGCGAGCACCTTCGCTCCCTTGGCGCGAGCGTCGTCCAGGTGCCGCTTCACGATGTCCACCTGCATCTGGGTGGTCATCGCGCCCACGTCCATGTCGTAGCTGTTCGGCTCGCCCTGGCGCAGGCCCTGCGCGAGCTTCACCAGCTTGGCCGTCAGCCCGGGCGCGATGCTCTCGTGCACGTAGACGCGCTCGACCGACGCGCAGGTCTGGCCCGAGTTCGCGAACGCGCCCCACGCCAGCTTGAGCGCCGCGGCGTCGAGGTCGGCGTCCGGCAGCACGATGGCGGGGTCCTTGCCGCCCAGCTCCAGCACGCAGGGGATCATCTGCTCGGCGGAAGCGACGTTCACCTTCCGGCCGGTGGACACCGACCCGGTGA
>DATFUN010000168.1:0-10758 GCA_035260805.1 Myxococcales bacterium
CCCGGCGAGACGAAGCTGGAGATCGATCGCCGCCGCGTGCGCGAGCGGATCTCCCACCTCGAGGACCGCATCGACCGCCTCAGCGCCGACCGCGCCACCCGCCGCCGGCAGCGGAACCGGGCGGGCGTGCCGGTGATCTCCATCGTGGGCTACACCAACGCAGGCAAGAGCACGCTCCTCAATGCGCTCACCGACTCGCAGGTGCTCGCCGAGAACATCCTGTTCGCCACCCTCGATCCGACCAGCCGCCGGCTGCGCTTTCCCCGGGATCGGGAAGTGGTGATCACCGATACGGTGGGGTTCATCCGCGACCTGCCGCGGGACCTGGTGGCTGCGTTCCGCGCGACGCTCGAGGAGCTGGAGGAGGCCGATCTTTTGCTGCATGTCGTCGACGCCTCGGATCCCCGGCACCCCGCGCAGGCGCGGTCGGTGGAAGCGGTCCTCTCCAGTCTCGATCTCGAAAGCACGCCCCGGCTGCTGGTCTTCAACAAGATGGACCGGAACCCCGACGCCGCGCGGGCGCTGGCGCACCGCGCGGGTGGAGTCGCCGTCTCGGCGACGACGCGCGAAGGATTCCCGGAGCTGCTCGCCCGCTGCGAAGAGGTCCTCTGGCGGCGCGGGCGCGTGCAGGCGCCGGGTCCGGAGCCCGAGTTCTTGCGGCCGCGCAGCGGGTGACGTGGCGCTGCTGCTCCTCGGACCCGGCGTCCTGCTGCACGCGCTCTTCGCGCGGCGGCGCCGGGCGGTGGAGCTGCCGCTCTTGGCCGCCGCGTTCTGGATCGTCGCGTTCTGGTGGATCCGCCTGCTGCCGTGGGATTGGGCGGGACCGATCGTCGCGGTGGGAGCGGCCTCGCTGTGCGCCGGCCTGATCCTCTGGCGCCGCTGGCCGGAGCCCGGCAGCGCGCTGGTCTGGGCGGCGGCCGCCGCGGTCGCTGCGGTGCTGGCGCATTCCGCGCTGGTCGCTCCGGGCGTCGATGCCGCCGCGCACACCGCGGTCGCGCGCATCATCGTCCAGGCGCAGGGGCATCCGCAGGGGTTCCGGCCGCTGTGGCCCATCGACGAGCTGCGCGGCTATCCGCTCGGCCAACCCACCTTGACCGCGCTGCTCGCCCGCTTCGCGGGCCTGGATTTTCGCGAGGCAGGGCTGTGGGGCCACGCCCTCGCGTACGCCCTGGTGGTGGTCGCGTTCGCGGCGGCGGTGTGGAGGTGGCGCGGCACCGCGCTGGGCCTTGCGGTCGGCGTCGGCGCGGTGCTCGTCGCCCGGGCGCCGCTCCACTTCTGGACCTGGGGCGGGGCGCCCAACGCGCTCGGCATCGCCTTCGGCGTCGCCGGATTCGCCGCCGGCCTGGATGCCGTCCGCCGGAGCGACGTGCGCAGCGCGGCCGCCTGCGCACTGTACGCGGCGGCCGGCCTGCTCACGCACGCGGTGACGATCGTCGCGTTCGCGTACTGCGCTGCCTTGATGCTGGCCGGGGCGCTGCTGCGGGATCGGTCGCTGCTCCGCGGATTCGGGGTCCTCCTCGCCGCCGGGGCATTCGCCGCGCTCCTCTGCGCGCCGTATCTGGAGACGCTGAAGCCGATCGACCCGTCCGGCGCGGCATGGATCCGGTCCTGGCTGCGCCAATCGGCGACCCTCGGCGTCCTCCCGCGGATGCTGCACGACGTGCCGCTCATCGCGGGCGTTGCCGCGCTGGTCGCCGTGCTGGCGCGCGCGCCGCAAAAGGCCCTGCTCCCGGCCCTGCTGGCCGCGCTGCTCGCCGGGCTCGTGCTCCAGGGACGCCATGGGCTACTGCCGGGCAGCGCGCTGCTCTACCCGGACCGCATCGCCGTCCTCCTGCTCTACCCGATCGCGCTCCTGGCGCACGATGCGCTGGACTCGAGGCCGCGCGTGGCGGCCGCAGTGGCGCTCCTGCTCCTCGTCCACGCCGGGATCCTCCAGCGCAAGCTCCTGCGGGAGGGGCGCGCGCACGCCCTCGCCACCGAGGCCGACCTGCGCGTGATCGCAGCGGCGCGTTTGCCGGAGGGCTGCTGGGTGATGAACAACTACGGCGACGCGGGACAGTGGATCCCCGCGCTGATCGGACGGCCGATCACCTTCCCGCACATCCACGTCGCGTTCTTCGGAGTGGAGCAGCGCGTGCACCCCTGCGCCGCGTTCCGCGGCGAGAAGCGTCCGTACCACGCCGACACCGTGATCTGTCCCGGCCCGGGGTGCGAGGCGGTCCTGCGCGACGGCGGAGCGGAGCTGTTCCGCATCGTGGATCCTGCGCTGTCGGTCGAAATGTCCGCGCAGCGTTAATTCGACGCGATCCGGCGGATCAGCTCCGTCCGCAGCCGGCCGACCGCGTCCTGCGTCGCCTCGTCCAGCTTCTCCTGGTGTGCGACGCAGGGCATGGACCGCGCGTGTCCGGTGACGGTGCCCTGCCAGACCAGCCGTCCCTCGCGCTCGAGCGTCGCGTCCAGCGCCAGGCTGGTGTCGTCCCAGCCCGCGTTCACTCCGCCGCTCCGCTCCTGGAACCCGAGCCCGGCCCCCGCGCCCCCGAAGCGCGGCGGCGCGCGCTGCGCTCCGACGTACTCGTCTCCCGTTCCGGCGAAGGTGACTGACAGGGTCAGCACCCAGGGCGCCTGCTGCGCAAACGAGAGCCCTGCCTCGCCCAGCGAGGCCACCACTGCGCGCTCCACGGCCTGCGGCAACAGCGGTGCGAATTGCCCGCACCCGATGCTCTCCGACCTGCGTGCATCCTGCGGCGTGGGCACCGAGACCGTCACGCCCTTGAGCGCAGTCGGAGATACGGGCGCGCGCTGGGGCGCGGAGACGCACGCGGCGCAGAGGAGGGCGGAGAACGAAGCACGCATGGCGAGGCAGTCTAACCGCGAAGCGGCGCGGCCGGCCCGAGACTTCCGGACCGGCCGCAAAGCCGTCAGCTGAACCACAAGCTCGCGTTCAAATATCGAAATAAAGCGCGAACTCCGTCGGGGTGGGCCGCAGCCGCACGGGGTTCAGCTCCTTCTCGATCTTGTGCTCGATCCAGGTGTCGATCACGTCTTCGGTGAAGACGTCGCCCTTGAGCAGGAACTCGTGGTCCTTCTTCAGCTCGCCCAGGGCCTCCTCGAGGGAGCCCGGCATCTTGGGGACGTCCTTCAGCTCCTCCGGGGAGAGGCCGTAGATGTCCTTGTCGAGCGGGTCGCCCGGATCGATCCGGTTCTCGATGCCGTCCAGCCCGGCCATCAGCATCGCCGCGAACGCGAGGTACGGGTTGCAGGACGGGTCCGGCGAGCGGAACTCGAGCCGCTTGGCCTTGGGGCTGGGCGAGTACATCGGGATGCGGATCGCCGCCGAGCGGTTGCGCGACGAGTACGCCAGGTTCACCGGCGCCTCGAATCCCGGCACCAGCCGCTTGTAGCTGTTGGTGGTCGGGTTGCAGAGCGCCGCCAGCGCGCGGGCGTGCTTGAGGACGCCGCCGATGTAGTGCAGCGCCATCTCGCTCATGCCCGCGTAGCCGTCGCCCGCGAAGAGCGGCTTTCCGCTCTTCCAGATGCTCTGGTGCGTGTGCATGCCGCTGCCGTTGTCTCCGTAGAGCGGCTTGGGCATGAACGTCACCGTCTTGCCGTTCCGCAGCGCGACGTTCTTGACGATGTACTTGAACCACATCAGCTTGTCGGCGGTCTTCACCAGGCTGTCGAAGCGGATGTCGATCTCCGCCTGGCCGGCGGTGGCCACCTCGTGGTGTTGCCGCTCGACCTGGATGCCGACCTGCTCCATCACCCGGCACATCTCGGTGCGCAGGTCCTGCTGCGAATCGAGCGGGGCGACGGGGAAGTAGCCTTCCTTGTAGCGCGGCTTGTAGCCCAGGTTGGGCCGCGTGCCGTGCGTCTTGCCGTCGTAGATGTGCTCGACCGCGCTGCCCGTCTCCCACTGGCCCTCGCGCGACTCGATCTTGTAGTGGCCGTGGTTGGGTCCGGTGTCGTACGAGACACCGTCGAAGATGAAGAACTCCGCTTCGGGCCCGTAGTAGGCGGTGTCGCCGATGCCGGTCGACTTGAGATACTTCTCCGCCTTCTGCGCGATGTAGCGCGGATCGCGCGAGTACGGCTCCTTGGTGATCGGGTCGACGATGTTGCAGATGAGCGACATCGTCGGGTCTTTCATGAAGGGGTCCATCACGGCGCTGTCCGGATCGGGCACCACCAGCATGTCGCTGGCGTGGATCGGCGCCCAGCCGCGGATGGAGGATCCGTCGAAGCCGAGGCCCTCCTCGAACACGGCCTCGGTCAGCTCGGCGATCGGGATGGTGAAGTGCTGCCAGAGGCCGACGAAGTCCATGAACTTCAGGTCGACCATCACCGCCTTCTTGTCATGCGCCAGCCCGACGACGTCCTTGCCCTTCGGCATCTTCGACTCCTCCATTCTTTGTGCGCGCCTCCAGAAAGAACAGCGGTCGCGCCGTTGACGTTCCTTTAGAGCGCCGGCTCTCCTCGTTCGCCGGTACGGATGCGGACCACCTCGTCCACGGTGGTCACGAAGATCTTTCCGTCCCCGATGCGCCCGGTCTTCGCCGATCGCTCGATCGCTTCCAGAGCTTTTGGCACCATCTCGTCCGTCAGCACCACCTCGACCTTTACCTTTGGCAGGAAGTCGACGACGTACTCGGCTCCCCGGTACAGCTCGGTGTGCCCTTTTTGACGGCCGAACCCCTTCACCTCGGTCACGGTGAGCCCGAGGACGCCCACGTCCGCAAGCGCCTCCTTCACCTCGTCGAGCTTGAAGGGCTTGATGATGGCTTCGATCTTCTTCATGCGGGTCGGCTCCGGGAGGCGGGCACTGTACTTGCACCTCGCTCCCGCCGCAACGGAGGACTCACGGGGAAGGACCTTGTTCTCCACGGTTCCGAGAACCGGCCCGGCCAGTGACCTTCCGTGCCCTTCCGACTCCGATCCAGGTGGTGACTTGAAACCATCCTGAAGGAGGATCCCGTGAGACGCTCGATCGTTCTGGCAGCCGCGCTGGCTGCCTCGCCCGCCTTTGCTCAGCTCGACGACCCGCAGATCGCCGACGTCGCGCTCACCGCGCACCAGATCGACATCGCGCGCGGGAAGGTCGCGCTCCAGAAGACGAAGAATGCGGAAGTGAAGCAGTTCGCCCAGCAGATGGTCGACGACCACGGCGCGGCGGTGAAGGAGGCGGTCGCGCTCGCCACGCGCCTGGGGGTCAAGCCGGAGAAGAACGCCACCTCGAAGAGCTTGCAGGACGGCGCCCGGAAGGCCTCGGCACGGCTGAAGAAGGAATCGGGTGCGACCTTCGACAAGGACTACATCGAGGTCGAAGTGCAGTACCACCGGGCCGTGCTCGACGCCGTGAAGAACGCGCTGATCCCGAGCGCCCGGAACAAGGACCTGAAGCAGCTCCTCACCGACGCGGTGCCCACGCTGGAGGGCCACTTGCAGCACGCAAAAAACGTGCAGGCGCAGCTCGGGGCGAAGGCCGCGAAGTAGGGCGCAGACGCACGGGGGCGGAGGCGCATCCAGGGCTCCGCACCCCGGCGCACGCGGGCCAACTTGCCGCGTACCGGGCCCTACCGTGCAGAGTTGCAAGCATGGCCCTTCTTCCCGCTCGTCCTCTGCAACTCGATCCGCGCGCGCTCGCGCAGCGCCGCCTCCGCAACTTCGGGGTCATCGCCGTGCTGGTCGCGATGGGCGCGGCGTTCTGCGCCGGCTCGGTCGTCTCCGCTCGCCAGGTGGTGGAGGAGCGCGTGCTCTGGTCGCGCGGCCTGCAAGGCAAGCTCGTCCACCTCTCCGGCAAGGTGGAGGAGACGCAGAAGCTCGGACTCACCTTCTTCTACGATTACGACCTGGACGTGAAGTGGCTCGATGCGCAGGGTCGCCAGCACTCGGGCAAGAGCAGCTTCGGCCGCACCTTTCGCGGGGTCGGCAAGCGCGAGCCGCCGCGCCTCCGCTACGATCCCGCCGCGCCCGACCGGTTCGTGCTCTCCTGGGCCGCCCAGGGCGGGCTTCCCCGCGCGGGCATCGCCGTCCTCTGCGGCCTGCTCGGCGGATTGATGCTCCTGTGCGCCCGCACCCTGGCGAGGGTCGAGCGGCGCCGCCTGGACCTCTTGCAGATGTGCGCCGAGGACGGAGAGGAGGTGGTCGGCGAGGTGGAGAAGGCGTGGAGCCACAAGGGCGTCCACTACCTCCGCTACCGGCTGCCCGACGACGTGCGCGCCCGCAAGTACCAGGGGGACGCGCCCTTCGTGTTCGCCCGCGAGGGCGCGCTGCACGTCCTCGCGCTGCGCTCGCCCCGCGCGCCCGATGCTCCGTTCCTGGTCGAGGCCGACCTGCGCTCCTTCGACCTGCCTCTCGAGGTCCGCGCGCGCGTGCTCTCGGCGGCCGCCACCGGGTAGGCGCAGCCCTCCGCGGCGCCTACATTCCGTGGCCGGTGCAACCGCGGCAAGCCGGCAAGTCGCCTGGCCGTTTCCTGCTGGTACAGTGACTCGCGTGGGTTACGCCGACGAGCGCCCGGCGCTGCTCGCGCGCCTGCGCCAGCACGCGGAAGGGCGCGCGCTGCAGGACGTCCTCCGGCTCGACGGCCGCGCGCTGCGCTTCCACCTCGGCACCTCGCTGGCCGACCTCCGCGTTCCGGTTGCGGTCGGCTCCGATCTGCGCCGGGCCTTCGCGGCGGCGGTCCGCGATCTCTATTTCCTGCTCTGCCTGCGCCACCGGCCGCTGCTCAAGGAGAGCGAGTTCGACGAGCTGATCCTCCAAGACGGATTCGACTCCAAGGTCCTGCGCCCGGTGTCCTTCTCGCCGCCCTCGAGCGTGGCCCGCGAGAACGTCCGCCGCGCATTCCTCGAGGCCCCCGAGCTCCACCCCGCCCTCGACGCCGGCGTGCTGGCCTCGTGGATCGCGTCGGGGCGCCCGGGACGGCTCTGGGTGGGCGCGCTGAACGCGCTCTTGCGCCGGACCGTGGCCGACGCGGCGGGGAGCGATCGCCAGGAGCCGACCACCTACCTGGTGCTGCTCTCGCTGCGCGTCCTCGCGGACGAGGCGCACGGCATCCTGCGCAAGCTGCCGCAGGCCCAGGCCGTGCACCGCGTCTTCCATGGCGCGGTGGCCACCGGGTTGCTCGTCGCCGCTCGCCTCGCGGCGCGCGAGGCGGGCGCGTTCGACGCGCCGGGGGGCGCTCTGTCGGAAGCCGCCACGCAGGCGCTGGCGTGGATGGGAGGCACCCGGCACCTGGCGGGAAGCTCGAGCCACGCCTACGGCGTCGCGTTCGCGGAGCCGCTCGCGCGGCTGGATCCGTATGCGCACAAGGTGATGCTGGGCGCGTCCGGGGAGCAGCTGGCCGCGGACGCCAACGCCGAGCTCACCGAGGAGGAGGACGCCTTCGCCGGCGCGGAGCGCGCGTTCGCCCTGGCGGCCATCCGGGCGGACCTGTTGCACCTGTTGCGGCTCTCGGACACGGCGCGGACGCCGGCGCTCGCCCTCGAAGGGGTGGCGCCGGCGCAGCTCTTCGGTTCGCCGGGCGTCCTGGAGCGCGTGCTCGCCTCGCCCGAGCGGCGCAAGGAGATGCAGGCGCGGGCCAAGGCCGCGGCGAAGGCGACCGATCACGAGGAGGCCCGGGCGGCCCTCCAGTCGCTCGCGCGGGTGAGCAAGGAGTGGCGCGAGGAAGGCCCCTCGGTGTTCGCCGGGGCCGACGTGCGGGATGGCACGGCGCGGGCGGTCAGCGGGCTCGCGATCGACGCGGCGCTGGAGAAGCTGCTCGACCAGGCGGAGCTGTCGCTCCTCCACCGCTCCGGGCAGGAGAGCGCCGACGGGATCGACGCCGAGTACGAGCGCGGGCGGCTCTATCGCATCGCCGCGGAGGAGCGGCCGCTCCTCCGCGCCCGGTCGGGCTCGCTGCAGATGGGCCACCTCTTCTGCGACGTGAAGGACTTCACCCGCCGCACCGTCTTCCTCAAGGAGGCGGTGGTCGCCGATTTCCTCTCCCGCGAGTTCTACACGCCGATCCTCACCGCGGCCGCGCGCCATCACCACGGCGCGGATCACCTCCACGACAAGGGCGGCATCTACCTCAACAACTTGCTGGGCGACGCGGTCAGCTTCTCCGGCGACGTGACCGCGCTGGTGGCCCTGGCGGACGAGATCCGCCGGGCGCTGAACAGCTACGCCAAGCGGCTCGACAGCGAGAGCAGCTCGGAGGCCGTGGCGAGGGGCATCGCCTCCATCGAGCAGCGCACGGCCGCGCGCAAGTCCGAGCTGGCGCAGCAGGCGGCGCAGGCCCAGGCAGCCCTGGCGAAGGGCGTCCCGGACTCGAGCGGCGAGGAGCCCCGCGCCCGGCTCTCCCGGCTGCGCCTGGAGCTGTCCCGGCTGGAGGAGGAGCGCCAGTCCGAGATCGCGCTCGTGGCCGGAGAGAAGCTGGAGGCGGGCATCTTCATCTCCTTCGGCGCCGCGCCCGAGGTGGCGACCTTCGAGGACCACGTGTTCGGCGCCATCAAGGTGGCGATCGCGGAGAAGATCAACGAGAGCGCGCGCGGCACGGCCCGCAACGGCGGCGTGCGGGCGCGGATCGAGGCCCTGGTCAAGCAGGCGCGCGCCGCGCAGGGTCGCGCCGATGTGTCCTGTCCGTTCGCGGTGTTCGTCTCTCAGCCTCTCTCCATCCCGGTGCCTCCCGAGGCGGAGCTGGCCGTGCGCGGGTGCCTGGAAGACGGCGACCCGGACGGCGCCGAGCTGATGCTGCAGGAGTCCGTCCGCCAGTTCGTCGCGCGGCTCGCGCAGGACTCCGGACTGGCCGGCGGTGGCGACATCTACAACGGCGGGGCGGCGCTGTCCGAGGAGGCGCTGCGCGCGTACGTCGAGGCGCGCGGAGGCGAGCTGACCTTCCTGCGACGCCGGCTGCCCGTGGCGTCGGTCCACCCGTCGATCGCGGAGCGATTCGTCTTTCCCATGCAGACGCTGCAGCTGGTCGCGGCGGTGTCGACCCGGTCGCAGAGCCTGCACGAGCTGTACATCCACGTCGGGCGCGCCCTGTTCAGGGGCTTCGAGAAGACGGGCGGTCTGGGCGTCTACGAGATGGTGCCGCCCAATTCCGCGCTGTTCTCGCTGCTCAGCCAGCACCACCTGCCGCGCTGGCTGGTCGAGCACGAGCAGGGAGAGGGCGAAGAGGAGCCACGCTCGGAGGCGGCCGGCGCATGACGGAAGAGAAACAGGTCGAGAAGTTCCCGCCGCCGGAGCCGGAGCCGCCCGAGCCTAGCTTCAAGCAATACCTGGTCGGCTGGGGCGCCATCTTCCTGGCCCTGGTCGCCCTGGGCGTCCTCCTCGGCGTCCTGATGCGCCTCCTGCGCTGAGCAAAAGCGTTTAACCGCGCTTCCCAATCTTCCGCGCTTCGCGTGAAACGGCTCCAGTCCGATACAGTGGCTAGTCCAGCTGGAAGGTTTGGAACGTACCTTTTTCGTCGAGCATGGTGCCCCAGACCTTGTGCGAGGCCTGGTGCTCGCTCATGCCGAAGCTGAGCGGCGAGCCGGTGCCCAGGTCGAGGCCGCGGATGGCCTCGAGCGCGTCGATCACCTTCTCCGTCTCCAGCGCGGTTGCCCGCTTGAGCCCTTCCACCAGCAGCGTGCCGGCCAGGTAGCCCTCGAGCGAGACGAAGTCCGGCTTCTCGCCCGGAGCGTACTTGCGCAGTTGCTCCTGGTACTTGAGCACGGCGGTGGCGCTGGACTGCGGCAGGGGGACCACCTGGGTGACGACCGCGCCCTGCGCGAACTTGGAGCCCAGCGCGGCCAGCTCCTCGGCGAGCGCGGTCGAGCCCACGAAGGAGACGTTGGTGAAGACGATGTCCGACGCCTTGTCGCGCATCTTCTCGATCAGCTTGGCGGCGGCCTTGTAGGTGGCGACGCACACCACCGCCCGGACGTTCGAGTGCTTGAGCAGCTCGTTGACGGAGTCCGAAACGTCGGCGCTGTTGCGCTGGTACCCGAGCCGCAGGATCTTCGACGGGTCGCGGCCGTACCGCCGCATCGCGCGGGCCACGCCCTCGAAGCCCGCATCGCCGAAGCTGTCCTGCTGCGCGAACACCGCGATGTCCGGCGGCTTGATCCGCTTCACCTCGACCAGGTGCTTGACGATCGCCGCCGTCTCCTCGGCGTAGCTCGCCCGGTAGTTGAAGACATAGCGGTCGGGCGGGTCCTTGCGCAGCAGCGGCGCGCCGGTGAACGGGCCGAAGAAGAGCATCTTGTGCTCGACCGCGTAGGGGACGGCGACCGCGGCGGTCGGCGTGCCCACGTTCCCGACGAAGCCGAATACCTTCCGCTGCTCGGCCAGCTCCTTCATCACGCCGACCGTGCGGGTCGGCTCGTAACCGTCGTCGAGGGCGATGAGCTGCAGCTTGCGCCCATGCACGCCGCCCGACTCGTTGGCGGCGGCGAACGCCACTTCCACGCCGGTCTTCATCGCCCGGCCCAGTTCCTTGGAGGGGCCGGTCAGCGGCGACGCCATGCCGAAGAGGAGATCGCCCTGCGCGACCGGCGCCGGCTGCCCGGACGGCTGCACGACCGAGGCGACCTTCACTCCGTCCTTGGCGCCTCCGATGGTGGCAGGACCCTCGCCCGACCAGTGCGAGCGCAGCAGGATGACGCCGGGACCGCCCAGGGCAAGCGCCGCGACGACGCCCAGGAGCAGCGCTCCCCGGTGGTTCTTGGCGGGCGCGACGACCGGCGGGTTGGGAGGCAGATTCAGGCGGCCGGTGTGCGGGCGAGACGCTCCCGGAGT
>DATFUN010000169.1:0-6571 GCA_035260805.1 Myxococcales bacterium
TCCTGCCCGGCGCAGGACACGCATTTCCGCTCGAGCGGGAAGAGGAGACGGCCCGCCTCCTGCTCGAGCATTTCGGGTCGGCTGAACGCTCCGCGGCCTGACGCAAGTCCGTCACGCAGGATCCCCTGAAAAGAGGCGCAATTGCGACGAGCCTGGCACGGCGCGTCGCGTACGCTCCTCGAAATTCCGAGGAGGTGTGCGCATGGCGCGATACGAGATCCGCCCGCTCTGCTCCGACGATTACCCGACCGTGATGAAGCTCGAGGACGAGGTGTTCGGCGCCGCCGGCGAGGCGGTGCTGGGCCCCTATTACGTGAAGCTTTGCTGTGAGTTCTTTCCCCATAGCTGCCTGCTCGCGCTGGTGAACGGCGAACCGGCAGGGTACGTGCTCTCCTTCGTTCGAGGCCGCGAGGCGTACTGCACCACGTTGGCGGTGGCTCCGCGGTTCCAGGGTTCCCGGGTGGCCATCCGGCTCGTCGCCGGCCTCATCGCCGCCCTGGGGCCGCAGGTGGACTCGTGCTGGTTCACGGTGAAGCGCGACAACGCTTCGGCGCGGGCCCTGCACGGAGCGCTCGGCGCGAACGACGTGGAGGTCCGCAGCGACTTCTACTGGCCAGGCGACGAGCGGATCGTCTCCCGCATCGACCGGGCGGGCCTGGAAGCCGCGCGCGAGCGCCTGGAGAAGCTCGGGCTCTTGCCGCGCGAATCGCTGGCCGGTGCCGCGTGACGGACGCGCTGGCCAGGTTGGCCCGCATCGTCGCGCGCGTGGCGCGGACGGGGGTTTGTGCCCTGGACGGGGCCGGCCGGATCCGGCTTCTTCGCAGGCACGGGACCCTCGACGCGCCGGCGCAGGCGCGCGCCCTGCAGCGGCTCGCCCAGGAAGTGCTGGAGGTCCACGGCATTCGCGTGGAGGTGCTCGGGGCGCTGCCGCGGCCGGCGCTCCTGGTCGCGAACCACGTGAGCTGGCTCGATCCGCTCGTCATCATGGCCAACGCGCCGTGCTTGCCGATCGCGAAGAGCGAGGTCGCTGCCTGGCCGGTGATCGGGCGGATCGCCGCGGCGAGCGGGGTGCAATTCGTCGAGCGGGGCTGCGCGATGAGCGGCGCGCGGCTCGTGCGCACCATCGCGCGCACGCTCTCGTCAGGCGCGTCGGTGCTCAACTTCCCCGAGGGGACGACCAGCGAAGGCAGATCGATCCTGCCGTTCAAGCCGGGAGCGTTCCGCGCCGCGCGCGCCGCCTCTGCGCCCGTGGTCCCGGTCGTCATCTCTTACGACTGCGACGAGCTGGCCTGGACCGGCGACGCGTCCTTCCTGCCCCACTACCTGGCGCTGCTGGGGCGCGAGAGCTGCACCGTCCGCCTGCGCTTCGGAGAGGCCCTCCGCCCCACGCCTTCGGTGAGCGATCTGGAGCTGTCCCGCCGCGCCCATCTCGCCGTCGCGGCAGTCCTGCGGGAGGTGCGCGATGGCGCAGCAGTCGGCACTTGAGTACATCCGGGGCGGCCAGACCCCGTTCTTCCGGTTGCCGCAGGTCGACCCGATGCGCGGCGAGGCCAAGGGTCTCGACGCCGTCCTGCTCGGGGTGACCTTCGACGCGGGCACCACCTACCAACCCGGCGCGCGTTTCGCGCCCTTTCACCTGCGCCGGCTCTCCGCGCTGGTGCAGCCGTGGCATCCGGTGCACGAGATCGACGTCTTCGATCGGATCAGGGCAGCCGACGGCGGAAACGTTGCGTTTCCGCCGTTCGATCCGGCGGCGATGCGCGAGGCCGTGCAGCGCGACGTGGCGCTGCTCTTGAAGGACGGCGTCGCCCCGTTCGTGGTGGGCGGCGATCACTCCGTCGCGCTCCCCGTGCTCCGCGCCCTGCACGAAACGCACGGGCCGGTCGCGGTGGTGCACGTGGACGCGCACCTGGATACGAGCGGCCCGGAAGTGTGGGGCACGCCCTACCACCACGGGACGCCGTTCCGCCACGCGCTCGAGGAGGGACTGATCGAGCGGGGAGCGCTCGTCCAGGTCGGCTTGCGCGGCCCCTGGGGACGACCCGGCGACCGGGACCTGTCCATCGCGCACGAGGCGCGCTGCTACACGGCAGAAGATTTGACGCGAGTGGGGGTGCGCGCAGTATCGCTGGACGTGCGCGAGAGACTGCATGGAAAGCCCGTGTACGTCTCCTTCGACGTCGACGCGATCGATCCCGCATTCGCTCCCGGTACGGGCACCCCGGTGCCGGGTGGGATGACCTCGATGGAGGCGCTGCAGCTCCTGCGCGGCCTGGCCGGCACCAACCTCGTCGGCATGGACCTGGTGGAGGTCTGCCCGGCGCTCGATCACGCGGACCTCACCTCGCTGCTCGGCGCGCACCTGCTCTTCGAGGGTCTGGCCCTGCTGGGCGTGACGAAATGATCCGGCTGTACCTCGTCCGGCACGCCGCCGAAAAGGAGCAGGACGGCCGGCGCGTCCTCACTTCGCGGGGCCGGCGCCGGTTCCGCCGGGCGGCCCGCGCCTTCGCCGAGCTGGAAGAGCCGGTGCACTTGATCTGCACCGGGTGCAAGCCGCACGTGAAGGAGACGGCGAGGTTGCTCTCGCGCGATCTGGGCCTGGGCGAGGCGGTCGAGCTGGAAGAGCTTTCGCCGCGCGCCCGGCCGGCGGCGCTGCTCAGGGCCATCGGGAAGCGCTGCAGCGACGGAGACGGGGTCGTCCTGGTCGGCCACGGACGCCAGCTCCGCCGCCTGCTCGCGTCGTTCGGGTTGCGGAAGGGCGAGCTGCCCTTGCGCAAAGGGTGGATCGTCCGGCTGGACGTGGATGCCCTGCCGCGGCCCCGCGCCTGCGTCCCGCGCTTCCGGGTGCGCCCGACCGCCGGCAAGATGGAGGATGCGTTCCTCGGCATGCGGAAGGCTTCTTGACGACGCGCTGTTCCACGGCGAGGACGAGCGCATTCCGGTGGACGGGTTCTTGTGGGGGCTTCGCGTCCTGTACCGCATCGTCCGCGGCTTCTGCACCTGAGGAGAACCGTTGGGGCGGCTCACCTTTCCGGCCGGTTTCCTCTGGGGCACCTCGACGTCCGCCCACCAGGTGGAGGGCGGAAACGAGAACAACGACTGGTCGGAGTGGGAGCGCCGCCCCGGGGCCATCAACGACGCGACGCGCTCGGGTGCGGCGTGCGGGTGGTGGGAAGGGCGCGCCGAGGAGGATCTCGCCGTCGCCGCCGCCGAAGGGCAGAACGCGCACCGGTTGAGCCTGGAATGGAGCAGGCTCGAGCCCGAGCCCGGGCGCTTCGACGATCGCGCGTTTGCCCGGTATGCGCAGCTCCTGGACGAGATGCGCAGGCTGGGCCTTCTGGCGATGGTCACGCTGCACCACGTGACGCTGCCGCGCTGGGTCGCCCGCCGCGGAGGATGGACGTCGTGGAGCACGGCAGACTGCTTCGCGCGCTATGCGCAGGAGTGCGCGCGCCGGCTCGCCGGGCGGGTGCCGCTGTGGGTGACCATGAACGAGCCTGCCGCTTGTGCCGCGGCGGGATATGCGCTGACGTACTGGCCCCCCGCCCTGGGCTCGAACCGGATGGCCCTGCGCGCTCTGGCGGTGATGCTGGAAGGGCATGCAGCGGCGTACCGTGCGGTGAAGCAGGTCGCCGATGCGCCGGTCGGGATCGTGCTCAGCGCGCCGCGGATCGAGCCGGCGCGCGCGTCGCTGCTCGACGGTGCGGTGGCCTGGGCCCAGGACTGGTCGTTCCTGGGCGCGACGCTCCGCTCGCTGAAGACCGGCGTCCTGCAACCGCCCATCGCCGGCCGCCGTCTACGCGTCCCCGGCTTGGGCGGCTCGCTCGATTTCCTCGGCGTGAACTATTACGGCCGGTACGCCGTCCAGTTCGACTTGCGCAGCGCAGGCATCCTCTTCGGAAAGCACGTGCAGGAACCCACCATCCGGACGGGCGGGTGCGACTGGGGCGAGATCTCGCCGGCCGGCCTCACCCGGCAACTCCTCCGCCTGTCGCGGCTCGGGGTCCCGCTGTACGTGACGGAGAACGGGATCCGCGACTCGGACGATGCGCTGCGCCCTTCGTTCCTGCGGGAGCACGTCGCGGCCTTGCACGAGGCCATCCGCCTGGGGGCCGAGGTGCGCGGCTACTTCCACTGGTCGCTCGTCGACAATTTCGAGTGGGCGGAAGGCTGGGTCCCGCGATTCGGTTTGCGCGCCCTCGATCCCGCCACCCAGCGTCGCACGCCGCGGGGCAGCGCCGCGGTGTACGCCCGGATCTGCCGGGCGAACGCGCTGGGAGTCCCCTGAGGGCCGTCCCTTCTATTGCCTGTCCTGTCCGTCTTGCTGCGAGAACGGGCTTGCCCGTCCGTCCGACCCGTTCTGCTGCGGGTCGATCATCCGGTAGCCGCTCCCGCGCACGGTCTCGATCAGATCGCGACCCGTGCCGAGCTTCTCCCGCAAGCGTTTGATGTGCGTGTCGACCGTGCGCGTCTCGAGATCGCCGCTCAGGCCCCACACGTCGCGCAGCAGCGCCGCTCGCGCCTGCAGCCGGCCGACCCGAGACATGAAGGTAGTGAGCAGCTTGAACTCCAGCGCGGTGAGCGCGATCTCCTGCCCGTCGACGAACACGCGGTGCGCCGCCATGTCGACGCGCAGCGGGCCGACCTGCTCCTGGAGCACGTCGCTCTCGCCGTTCGCACCGCGGCGCAGCACCGCCCGGACGCGCAGGACCAGCTCGCGCATGCTGAAGGGCTTGGTGACGAAGTCGTCCGCGCCGAGCTCGAAACCGACTACGCGGTCGACCTCCTCGCCGCGCGCGGTGACCATGATGACCGGGACGTGCTTGGTGCGAGGAGAGCTCTTCAACTGGCGGCAAACCTCGGTGCCGGGCACGCCGGGCAGCATCAGGTCGAGCAGGATCAGGTCCGGGGTCCGGTTGCGCACGAACTCGAGCGCCTCCTCTCCCGCTTCGACCCCGGCCGTGTCGAATCCAGCCTCACGCAAATTGAACTGGACCAGGTCGCGGAGGTCCTTCTCGTCGTCGACGATGAGCACGAGCCCCTGGATGGTCATCGGTCGTTTCGTCTAGCAGGGCGGTGTGGCAACGCGGTGACGCTGCGGAAACATCCTCCTGTCAGCGCTGCTCGAGAATCGCATCGCGCAGGAGATCACGCGCCGATCAGGACGCGGGCAAGCGCGCCACAGCCGCACCCGAGGATCGCTCCCGCGGTCACGTCGAGTGGAAAGTGCGCGCCCAGGTAGACGCGCGAGACGGCGATGGCCGCGGCGAGGCCGAGCGAGAGCGGGCCCAGCGCAATCCCGTGGCCGGCGAGCGCGATCGCCACCGCGAATGCCGCGGCTGCGTGGCCGGACGGGAACGAGAACGCGTCCGGGTTTTCCATCAGCGCCACGAACCCCTGGACCGCGGTGCTGGGCCTTGGTCTGCAGCAAGCCCGCTTGAGCGCCTGGGAGGCACCCGTCGCGAGCAGCGCCGCGGCGCCCAGGAGCAGGCCGGCGTGGGCGGCGCGGCCACCACAAGCGAGCAGGAACAGCCCGATGCAGATCCAGCCGGGGGCATCGCCCAGGTGCGTGACGGCGCGCATGGCGCGGACCAGGAAGGCCGGCCGGAAGGCGCCGATCCATCGGAACAGCACCTCGTCGATGACCAACATGCGCGCGATCACAGGACCTCCCGATGCCACTTCCGCGAGGAAGCACCCTTCTTTGGGAGCGAATGCTCGCACGGCCGAGGTGGCAGGCAGGTGACTTCCCCGGAAGCATTGCGCGACGCGCCAAGAGGAGCCGTGCGAATCGGCCCGTACGTGCCGACACCGAATTGTCACGCAGCCGATAACCCCGTTAAGTCATGTTGCGCGGCCGTGGAGGACGCGCGCATGCACCTGGACGCGCTGGCGCGACAGGCGGACGAAGCGAAACGAGCGTTGGAAATGGCTCGGACCATGCTGGAACGGACGGCGCGAAGGTGGGCCGAACGGCACGAGGCGCATGCGCTTCTCGAGCTCCAGCGGATGGCGGAGCGGTTCGATCGCGCACAGCGCGCTCTGGAGGAAGCCCTCCTCGATTGGGCGCGGGCGCTGCGGCACGTCCACGCGAGCGACATCTCCGGCGACGGCGCGGAGGCGCATTGATCCGAGTGGCGCGGCGGTCAGGGGATGCATCTTAGCCGGCGGGACCCGGTTGCGGAGATCGTCGCGACCTGCGCGTCGCTGCTAGGGGACGAGCATCGCGTCCTTCACGACGAGGGCCCCGGAAGGGACCTGACGGCCGAAGCGCTGCGGCGCAAGCTCGACGCGCTGGCTTCCGGCCCCTTCTCCTTCCTGCGCGGGACCTTCCACCTGATGGCCACTGACCTCGTCCAGGAACGGGTGCCGGGGGCCGCACCTTCCGCTCCCGAAGGACTCGTGGTCGGCGACCTGCATCTGGAGAACTTCGGCACCTACCGCGGGACGAGCGGCGCGCTCTGCTTCGACGTGAACGACTTCGACGAGGTCGCTCCCGGCCCGCTCGATCTCGACTTGAAGCGCTTGTGCACGAGCGCGATGCTGCTGCCGGGGATCGAGTACGGCTCGC
>DATFUN010000170.1:0-2867 GCA_035260805.1 Myxococcales bacterium
CGGAAGACGCTTCACGTCATCGGCGCGCGGCGGCGCGCCGCGGAGGACCGAGTCCAGCTCGTCGTGCAGCGCCGCCTCGGCCGCGCGATTCTGGGACAACAAGTAGAAGGTCCAGGCCAGCGCGACCGCGGTGGTCTCGTGCCCGGCGAGCAGGATGGTCATCGCTTCGTCCCGGAGCTGGCGGTCGGTCATGGCGCCCGTGCCGCCCTCCACGTCCCGGGCCAGGAGCAGCATGCTGAGGAGGTCGCCGCGATCGCGCCCGTTCTCGCGGTGCGCGCGGATGAGCCGGTAGACGACCGAGTCCAGCTCGCGCCGGGCGCGCGCGAAGCGCAGCGTCGAGGGCACGGGCACATACAGGAGCAGACGCCAGAAAGGCACCCGCGCCAGCGTGAAGGTGTCCATGGCGACGCCCAGGGCGCGGGCGACGGTGTCCGCGTCCGAGGCGATGTCGGTGTCGAAGAGCGTCTTGCCCACGATGCCCAGCGCGAGCCGCATCATCTCGGGGACGAACTGCAGCGGCTCTCCGTCGCGCCACCGGGAAGCCGCGCGGAGGCCGTGCTCCACCATCGTCGCGCCGTACGCCGAAATGCGCGCATGGTGGAAGGCGGGCTGCGCCAGGCGCCGCTGGCGGCGGTGGAGCTCGCCCTCCGAGGTGAGCAGCCCGTCGCCGAGCAGCGGTCTGGTCGATTCGAGGCCCTGGTCCTTGAGGAAGCTGCCGGCATTCTTGACGAGCACGTCCTGGATGAGGTCGGGGTCGGCGACGAACCAGACCCGGCGCGGACCGATGCGGTAGTGGACGAAGCGGCCGTGATCGCGGCGGAGCTGGGTGAAGAACCCCAGCGGGTCACGGCTCATCCGCAACAGGCGCTTGGGCCCGAACTCGTCCGGCGGGCCGGGCGGACACGCGATCACCTCGGACCGCGCGAAGCTGCCATCCGGGGCGTCATGCGGCTCCTCCCACGGCAGCTAGAGCGGAAGCAAAGGCGGAGTGTCAAGGCCGCAGCGAGGTACATTGCCTGCCTCCCTGGAGTGCGCTATAGCGCGCCGCCTCCACCGGAGAAAAAGCCCATGGCCCGCAAGAAGATCGCCCTCATCGGCGCCGGACAGATCGGCGGGAACCTCGCGCTCCTCGCGGCCCAGAAGGAGCTGGGCGACGTCGTGCTCTACGACGTGGTGGAGGGCGTGCCGCAGGGCAAGGCGCTCGACCTGATGCAGGCGCGCGCCATGGACGGCTTCGACGTGCGCATCACCGGCACCAACAAGTACGACGAGGTGGCGGGCGCCGACGTGGTGATCGTCACCGCCGGGGTGCCGCGCAAGCCGGGGATGAGCCGCGAGGACCTCCTCGGCGTGAACATCAAGATCATGCGCGACGTGGCGACCAACGTGAAGGAGAAGTGCCCGAACGCGTTCGTGATCGTGATCTCCAATCCGCTCGACGCGATGGTCTACGCGATGAAGCAGATCACCGGCTTCCCCAAGGAGCGGGTGGTGGGCATGGCCGGGGTGCTCGACACCTCGCGCTTCCGCCTCTTCGTGGCCGAGGAGCTGAACGTCTCCATCCAGGACGTGCAGGCGCTGGTGCTGGGCGGCCACGGCGACGACATGGTGCCGGTCACCCGCATGTGCTCGGTGGGCGGCGTCCCCCTCGAGCGCCTCCTTTCCAAGGAGCGCCTCGCGGCGATCGTCGAGCGCACGCGCAAGGGCGGGGGCGAGATCGTCGCGCTGCTCAAGACGGGCTCCGCTTTCTACGCGCCGGCGACCAGCGCCATCGCGATGGCCGAAAGCTACCTGCGCGACAAGAAGCGCGTGCTGCCCTGCGCCGCCTTGCTCGAAGGAGAGTACGGCATCAACGGCTACTACATGGGCGTGCCGGTGGTGATCGGGTCTGGCGGAGTGGAGAAGGTGCTCAAGATCGAGCTGACGGCCGAGGAGAAGGCGATGTTCGAGAGGTCCTTCCAGTCGGTGAAGAAGACCGTCGACGAGATCAAGCTGTAGCGCCTGTACCAAGCCGTTCGCCGGACGGGAAGGCCTGCGACCGGTGGCAATGCCAGCGCCGCCGCGCTAGGTTCCAGGGAGCCGGCCGTGCTGGCCGGGCGAGGTCCGCCATGAAGAAGCTCATCTGGATCGGCGCGGCGGTGGCAGGGTTGCTCGGGGCAGGCGCCGCGGGGGCCTGCGACGAACAGCACCAGACCGCCCAGCAGCAGGAGCAGAAGCCGCAGAAGAAGGTCGCCGCGAAGAAAGCCGCCAAGAAGGCGGCGGCGAAGCCGACGGTGGCCCAGAACGACAAGCACTAGCGGCATTCACGTCATTGCGGCTCCGGGCCCGGTGCGCTATGACGCGCGCCTCCGGAGGGTGCGATGGCGGAGCGGTACATCGTGGTGGGCGGCGGCCTCGCCGGGCTCATGACGGTCATCAAGCTGGCCGAAGCGGGCAAGGACGTCGACGTCTTCTCCATCGTGCCGGTGAAGCGGAGCCACTCCGTCTGCGCGCAGGGCGGCATCAACGGCGCGGTGAACACCAAGGGCGAAGGCGATCACCCCGACATCCACCTCTACGACACCATCCGGGGCGCGGACTTCCTCGTCGAGCAGCCGCCCGTCAAGGGCATGTGCTACACGGCGCCCGCGATCATCTACCTGTTCGACCGCATGGGGGTGCCGTTCAACCGCACCTCGGAAGGACTGCTCGACTTCCGCCGCTTCGGCGGAACGCTGCACCACCGCACCGCCTTCTCCGGGGCCTCGACCGGGCAGCAGCTCCTCTACGCCCTGGACGAGCAGGTGCGGAGGTACGAGACAGAGGGAAGGGTCCGGAAGTTCGAGTACTGGGAGTATCTCTCGTTCGTGAAGGACGAGCAGGGCGCC
>DATFUN010000171.1:0-2200 GCA_035260805.1 Myxococcales bacterium
CGCCCGCCGCCAACGCGGTGCACACCGGCAACCGCAACGCCGGCCAGGGCATCGTCGATCAGTACCTGGACGAGAGCGCGAACACCGGCCTCGCGGTGCTGCTGGGAGGCGGACGGCGCTGGTTCCTGCCCTCCACGAAGCTCGGCACCAGCCGCGGCACGGGCAACGACTACGCGCAGTTGCCGGCGGACCTCCTCGCCGGTTGGTCGCTGCCCAAGGCCGCGGCCGGGGCGATCGACAAGGACCGCGACCTCATCGGCGACTTCGCCAGCGCCGGGTTCACCTACGTCGATACCGCCACCAGCTTGCAATCCCAGGTGTCGAGCGGAGCGCCTGACAAGCTCCTCGGCCTCTTCGCCTACGGCAACATGAACGTGGCTCTCGACAAGCTGGCCAAGCGGCGCGGCACGCTGCTCCCCGGCACCAGCACCTTCGCGGTGGACGACTACCACGCGCCCGATCAGCCGATGCTCGAGGAGATGGCCGATGCGGCGCTCAAGGTGCTCAGCAAGAACCGCCGCGGCTTCGTCCTGATGGTCGAGGGAGCGCACATCGACAAGCAGTCCCACGCCATGGACGCGGACCGCGTCATCGACGAGACGATCGAGTTCGACAACGCGGTCGGCGTGGCGCGGAGCTGGGCCGACAAGCTGGGCGACACCGTCGTGATCGTGCTCGCCGACCACGAGTGCGCGGGCTTCAGCATCATCGGCGCGCTCTCGGGCGGCATCTCGGCGCTCAAGGCGCTGCCTTCGGACTCGGCCACGCTGGATCCGCTGGTGCAGCCTGCCAGGCAGAAGGCCGTGGGGACCTTCGACGCGGCCGGTTTCCCTCGCTACCAGATCAGCGCGGACGGCTACCCGGCCACCTTCGACGTGGACGGCAAGATCCTCATCGGATACGGGGCGGACGCCGACCGCTACGAGGACTGGCAGACGAAGCCGACGCCGGTCATCGACAGCCTGTTGCCCAGCAACATCAAGGGCGAGCTGGCCGCCAAGGGATACGGCGCGGAGCCCGTCCTGCGCACGCCCGAGAAGGATCGCGGCTTCTTCATCCGCGGCCAGGCGGGAGCGCGTGGCCAGGCGGTGCACACGGCGTCCGACATCCCGGTCTCCGCGTACAGCAGCGGGAGCCGCGTGGCCCAGGAATTCAGCGGCGTCCAGACGAACACGGACATCTTCTTCAAGCTGATGCGCGCCGCCCTGCGCGAGGAGGATTGAGGGCAGTCCGCTCCGCTACATGTAAAGCCCGCCGTTGACGCGCAGCACCTCGCCCGTGATGAACGAGGCCCGTTCCGAGGCAAGGAACGCGATTGCCTCGGCCACCTCGCGCGGGGTGCCTGCGCGTCCGAGGGCGGCGCCCTCGGCCATCGACTTCTTCGCCTCCTCGGGGAGGTCGCGGGTCATGTCGGTCTCGATCCAGCCGGGGCTCACCGCGTTGACGCGGATGTTGCGGCTGCCGACCTCGCGGGCCAGCGCCTTGGTGAGGCCGATCAGGCCCGCCTTCGCCGCGGCGTACGCGGTCTGGCCCGCGTTGCCTTGCTCGCCGACCACGCTGGTCAGGTTCACTATGCTGCCGCCGCGCTGCTTCATCATCGGGCGCACGGCCGCCTTGGAGAGGTGGAAGGCAGAGGCGAGGTCCACGTCGAGCACCCGGCGCAGGTCGTCGGCCTTGTAGCGCAGGATGAGCCCGTCGATGCTGATGCCGGCGTTGTTCACCAGGACGTGCAGCCCGCCCAGCTCCTTCGTCACCTCGTCCACCGCCTTGGCACAGGCCTCGGGATCCGCCACGTCGAACTTGACCAGGTGCACGCGCGCGGCGCCGGCCTTCTCGCAGCCGGCCTTCGCCTCGGCGGCCGCCGCGTCGTTGCCGGCGTAGCCCAGCGCGACGGCGCAGCCGCCCTCGGCGAGCCGCACCGCGGTGGCGCGGCCGATGCCGCGGGAGGCCCCCGTGACCAGCGCTGCTTTCCCCTCGAATTCCTTCGCCATACGCCACCTCGTCGGGGCCTCATACCGCAATCCTTGCGCGCCGTGGGGCCGGTCTGGTACCGACCGCGGCGCATGCGCATCGGGGTCATCGGCCTGGGCGCCATCGGCGGCGTCATCGGCGCCAGGCTCCTGCGCTCGCCGGCGGCCGGGGAGACGATCGCTCTCGCGGCCGGCAGCGACCGGGCGGCGGGAGCGATCCGCGCCGGCGG
>DATFUN010000172.1:0-4716 GCA_035260805.1 Myxococcales bacterium
GCACCCGGTCGTACGGAATACGGAACTCCGAGTCCTCGAATCCTTCTCCCAGCAGGCAGGCGACTTTCCCTTGTGCCATGGCATCCTCCTTGTGGCGGCGGACAATGCGCATCGCCCGGTTTTCGTGCGAGGGCGGCCGGAAAGCGGACGGGCGGGCTTTACGTGGCGGCTCGCTTGGTGAAAGCTGTCCCCATGGCGCGCAAGCTCCCGATGATCGAGATCGGCTTCCATGTCTTTCCCCAGGGCGGCGACGAGGAAGTCGGCGCCGTGCGCGAGGTGGCGCCGGGCGGGCGCCCGGAGCTGGTGGTCGACATCGAGAATGCGGGCGACTTCGTCATTCCGCTCGACGCGGTCACCGAGGTGGTCGAGGAGAAGGTGATCGTCGATCCGAAGAAGCTGCCCGAGCGCGTGGTGCAGGCGATGCAGCACGCCCACGACGCCGAAGACTACCCCTGAGCGGCGGCGAGCTGGGCGAAGGGCTTGAGGCCAGGGCCTGCCTCGACGACCAGCACCCCTTCGTCCACGTACGTCTCCAGATCTTCGGAGAGCCAGCGCTCGCCCTGGCGCACCTTGTGGAAGCGCACCGCGCAGCTCTCGCCGTCGTAGGAGACGATCACGTTGAACCGGCCCGGCACCGCCGCCAGCTTGCGCGAGACCGCCTCCGCCATCAGGAGCCCGGCGGTGAGCAGCAGGAGGGGACAGGCGGCGACCAGGCGCGGGTCGAGCATCTTCTCCATCAGGAGCTTGTTCGCGCAGGCCTCCAGCGCGCTCGGTCCGTCGAAGTCGGCCGGACGCAGCGAAGGCTTGCGGCGGAACGAGTCGAGCAGCACGAACCCGTTCACTTGCGCAAGGCCCAGGTCGGGCCACTTGCCCGGAAGCAGGGGTTCGGCGTCGATGCTGCGGCTGCGCAATTCGTCCAGGTAACCCTGCATGCGGCGGTTCAGCTTCACGACGCCGCCTCGCGGAACAGCGCGAACGCGCTGGTGTAGCCATGCAGGAAGGTGGCGCCGCCCACCGGGCCGATCTCTCCGTTGCAGAAGAACCCGCCCAGCGGGACAGGCCCTATCTTCGAGCGGAACAGGTCGGTGTCGTGGTCGGGCCGGCCGAAGAGGTGAGCTCCGCGTCCCAGGCACGAGAACAGCAGCGCGCCTCGAGGCGGATCGGCGCGCGCCGCCGCGCTGCGGTCGAGCAGGCGCACCAGGTCTTCCTCGGCCGTGCGCGCGTCGCGCAGCAGGAATTGCACCACCTGCATCGGGCGCAGCTCCGCGCCGATCACCAGCGAGTCGTTCGCGGGATTGATGCCCATCAGATTTCGCACCAGGAGCTCGCCTTCGCGGTACTCGACCGACTCGCGCATCTCGATGCCGAGGAAGAGCGAGTGCCGGAACAGCTCCTGATCGCGCGGCGACAGCGAGGGATACAGCTCGCGCAGCACGTCGAGCGGCGTGCGCCCGTCGACCTCCTGCAGAAAGTTGCCCTGGCAGCGGGTCGCGATCATCGGCTTGCCGACGGGGCGGCATCCCTGGGCGACGATGGTCTCCACCGCCACGTTCCCCGCCAGCGCCACGCCGGCCAGCCCGCTGCGGTGCGCCCGGGCGCGGAGGAAGATGCGGTTCGCGCCGGGCACCGGTCCGCCGCTGGCGAGCCCACCCACCTTGCTCGCCGCCGGATAGGCCGCGTCGAGCCCGGCGATCACGGCGTCGGCGTCGACGGTCAGCGGGTCGGCGAGGAGCAGGAAGTGCGGCCGCGTCGCCGGGTCGACGTCGACGGTCTCCTGCCACTCCTGCGGATCGGCGCTCTCCGGCAGATCGCGCTCATCGAGGTGGAACGAGGTGAGCCGGACTCCCGGCAAGGAGGCCGCGGTCATGGACAGCGCCGGCGCGTCCTCCACCTCGTGACCGGCGCCGATGATTCCCCCGCCGGTGCAGCCGGCGAGCAGCGCACCGGGGAGCGCCGCCTCCACCAGGACGGGCAAGCGCGCGGCCGCATCCAGGTGGTGGGGAGAGACGAACGCCACCACCAGGTCGGCGGGAGCGCCCGCTAGCCCGCGGCGGATCTCGGCCGCCGCCTCGGCGACGGCCTCCTCGGCCCGCTCCTTCCCGGAGAGCGCGGATGCCCAGCGCATCTCCGAGGGATGCCACGCAGGCCGGGCTCACGCAATCGAATCGACGAAACGGCCGCTGCGGGGAGGCAGGATGCGGCGTAAATAGGTAGAGTGCGCGGGCGCTTCGGGCGCGGAAAGGAACGGAGATATCATGGCACAACCGAAGAGGGCGGTCTGGCGCCTCCAGGTCGGCGAGGAAGCTCCCGACTTCGAGCTGACCGCCACGGGCGACGGAGCCGGCAAAGGCGGACCGCAGAAGAAGATCCGCCTCAGCGACTTCCGCGGAAAGAAGAACGTGGTGGTCGCCTTCTACCCGGCGGCGTTCACTCCCGTCTGAACGGTGCAGATGCCCTCGTACGAGGAGGACCTCTCCGAGTTCGAGCGGCGCAATGCCCAGGTCCTGGGCATCTCGACCGACCAGGTGTTCAGCAACGAGGCGTGGGCGAAGTCGATGGGCGGGCTCTCCTATCCGCTCTGCAGCGACAACTGGCCCTACGGTTACGTGGCGGTGCAGTACGGCGTGCTGCGTGGCTCGGGCACCACCGAACGCGCCATCTTCGTCGTCGACCGGCAAGGCGTCATCCGCTACATCGACATCCACAACATCGCGGAACAGCCGCCGACGGACAAGATCATGGAGGCGCTCGACAAGCTGAGGTGAGCCGTGGAGAAGGCGCTCGAGCTGTCGCGCTACTGCGTTCCGTTCACGCCCTTCAAGCGCAAGCTGGAGGAGTCGCTGATCTGCCTGGTGAGCACGGCGGGCGTGCGCGCCAGGTCCGACCCTCCGTTCAACCTCGAGGGCGACAACTCGTTCAAGCGCATCGACGGGAGCCTCTCGGCCGCCGAGCTGGCCGTGGACGATTCCCATTACGACCACGGCTGCATCGACAAGGACGTGAACTGCGTCTTCCCCATCGACCGGCTCCGCTCGCTGGCGCGGGAGGGCCGGATCGCGGGTCTCACCGACCAGCATTTCTCGATGGGCTTCTCCCAGGCGCTGCGCGAGCTGCGCGAGACCACGGTCCCGCAGCTCGCGCGCGCGGTGGCGGCGGCGCGGCCCGACGCCGTTCTGCTCACCGGCGGCTGACGCCTGTGCCATCGCACCGTGGTCACGGTGCAGCGGGCCATCGAGATGCTCGGCATCAGCTCCGTGCTGATCACCGTCGAACCCGAGGAGAGCGCGCAGGCGCGCCCGCCTCGCGCCCTGTGCCCGCGCAGCTTCGTCGCCGGGCATTCGCTGGGCCGTCCCAACGACGAAGCGCTGCAAAAGTGGATCATCATGGACGCCCTGGAACTGCTCCTCGCCGACGCCAAACCCGGCGAGGTGATCATCCGCGATTACACTTAGAATATCGGGAAGCGGGCGGAGAGGAGTTGGATGGCCTGGCGGTAGCCGTGCAAGGTGCCGACGTCGACGTATGCCTCGCCGGCGGGAACTGCGTCGGCGCGCCCCCCGCGGGCGAGCCAGGCGTTCACCAGCGTCCCGACGTACTCGTCGCGGCGGCCGGGCTCGAGCCACAGATCGTGCAGCTCGGAGAGGATTCGTCCGGTCAGCTTGAAGGCGCCCCAGATCCAGTCGCTCTTCGGCTCGGCCGGCTTCACCTGGATCTCGCGCACGGCGCCGCCCTCGTCGGTGACCACCACGTCGAAGAGCCGCGGCCGCTCCACCCGGAAGAGCAGGAACGAGAGGCCCCGAGCGAGCCGGCAGAACCCGTCCTCGGGGAACCACACCGTGTCCGGAAGACCGACCAGCACGTCCTCCTCGGGCGCGACGAACGGCAGCGCCCGGAAGAGCGCATCGCACAGCCCGGCGGGCCGCTGCTGCACCGCGTAGCACACGTGCGCGGCGCCGATCCCGCCGCCGAAGTACTCCACGATGTCCGATTTCCCGGGCGAGATGACGAAGCACAGCTTGTTCGCACCCGCCCGGAGCATGCGCTCCACCAGGTACTCGCTGACTGCGCGCGGCCGCTCCGACGGGCCGTCGGCCCGGCTTCCCACCGGGAGCAGCTCCTTGGAGAACGCCAGCGGCTGGATGCGGCTTCCGATCCCCGCCGCCGGGATCACTCCCCACATGCTCATGCCTCCTGTTCGATCAATCCCAAGAGCTCTCGCGCGCGGTGGTCCGCGGTATGGCCGGCCAGCACTCGCTCGCGCGCGGCGCGCCCGATGCGCTCCAGCTCGGCGGGGCTCCGCGAAAGCGCGTCCTCGGCTTCCGCCGCGGTGCGCGCCACCAGGATTTCCTCTCCAGGCTCGAAGAATGTCTCCAGGCCCTCCCAGCCGTCGCTGAGCACCGGCGTGCCGCAGGCGGCCGCCTCGAACAGCCTCCCCGAAGGACACCAGCCCATCGCCGCCATCGGCGCGCGGGTCACGTTCAGCGTCAGCTTCGAGGAGCAGTAGAAAGCCGGGTGCTCGCTCGGCGGCAGGTGGCGCACGAAGAAGACGTTCGGCAACCAGGGAAAGTCCGGCGGGTACTGCGCCCCGCCGATGACGAATCGCCGCCCGGGCAGATTGCGCGCGGGGTCGAGGAACAGCATCTCCAAGGCTTGCTGCCGATTCGCCGCGTAGGTGCCCAGGTACGAGAGGTCGCTCTGGTAGTGGTCCTCCCCCGC
>DATFUN010000173.1:0-12334 GCA_035260805.1 Myxococcales bacterium
CGCCGGTGACGATCGAGCCAGGTGGCAGGATCCGCGCCGGCGCGATCGCCTCCGAGGTCGCCAGCGCGCAGGTGAAGAGCGCGGTGCTGCTCGCAGGCCTGTTCGCGGAGGGAGAGACGACTTTCACCGAGCCGGCGCGGAGCCGCGATCACACCGAGCGCCTGCTGCGCCAGATGGGCGTCAAGGTGGCGACGCGGGGGACCACGGTGGCGGTGCGCGGACCCGCCCGCCTCTCGCCCATCGCGCTGGAAGTGCCGGGCGACCTCTCCTCGGCCGCCTTCCTGCTGGCCGCGGCGCTCATCTCGCCGGAAGGCAGCTCGATCGCCTTGCCGCACGTGGGGGTGAACCCCACCAGGGCGGGGTTCCTCGACGCTCTCACCCACCTCGGCGCGCGCATCCAGCTCGACCTGAAGCGGGAGGCACAGGCCGGGCCCGGGGGCGAGCCGGTCGGAGACCTGTCGGCGACCGCGCAGCGGCTCCGAGGCGCCGAGCTGGACGGAGATCTGGTGCTCCGCGCCATCGACGAGGTGCCCATCCTGGCCGTGCTCGGGGCCCTGGCGGGCGGCACGACGGTGATCCGCGGCGCGGCCGAGCTGCGCGTCAAGGAATCCGATCGGCTGGCCCAGATGGCGCAAGGGCTGCGCGCGATGGGCGCGCAGGTGGAAGAGCTGTCCGACGGCCTGCGCATCGCCGGAGCGGGGGGTGGCCGCCCACTCCATGGCGCCGAGATCGATTCCGCTCACGACCACCGGATCGCGCTCGCATTCACCGTGGCGGCGCTGGCGGCGGACTCGCCTACGGTCATCTCCGGCGCCGAGTGGGCCGACGTGTCCTTCCCCGGGTTCTTCGAACTCCTCCGCTCCCTCGGGGCGGAGGTGGAGCTATTGCCCTGATGCGCAAGCTCTTCGTCCTGCTCGGCGACCCGGTGGCGCACTCGCGCTCGCCGGCCATCCACGCGCGGGCATTCGCCCTGCTGGGGGTGGACGCCGCATACGCGCCCTGCCGGGTAGCGGCCGCGGACCTCCGCCGCGCGGTGGACGGGCTGCGCGCGCTGGGCGCGAGTGGGTTCAACGTCACGGTGCCTCACAAGACGGCCGTCGCGCAGCTCGTCGACCGCCTGCACCCCGTCGCGGCGCGCATCGGGGCGGCGAGCTGCATCGCGCGGGACGGCGAGGCGCTGGTCGGCCACAACACCGACGCGCCCGGGCTCTTGCGCGCCTTGCGCTCCCGGAGCATCGACCCGTCGGGCCGCGCGGTGGTGGTGGGCGCGGGCGGGTCGGCGCGCGCGGCGGCATTTGCGCTCGCCGAGCACGTGCAGGGACTCACCATCGTGAACCGCACGGCCGAGCGTGCGCGCTCGCTGGCGCAGGCGGTCGGTCCTCGGACGCAGTCAGCCGGGCTCGACTCTGCCGAGGCCCGGCGCGCCCTGCAGGAAGCGGCCCTGGTGGTGCACTGCACGACTGTAGGGCTCGAGGACGATCGGCTGCCGTTCGATCCGGAGGGGCTCGCGCCCGGGGCCGCGCTCGCCGACCTGGTCTATCGCGGAGGAACGGGCGAGACGGCGCTGATCCGGTCGGCCCGGCAGCGCGGGCTCGCCGCGGCCGACGGCATCGACGTGCTCGTGCACCAGGCCATCGCCTCGCTCGAGATCTGGCTTGCACGTCCCCGGCTCGACGAGCTGGCGCCGGCGCTCCGGGAGGCGGCGCTCGCATGACGCGGCTGCGCTTCCTCACCGCCGGCGAGTCGCACGGGCCCGCGCTGGTCGGCATCCTCGACGGGATGCCCGCGGGTGTCCGGCTGCTCGCGGAGCACCTCGAGCGCGACCTGCAGCGGCGCAAGCTCGGATACGGCCGCGGCGGGCGCATGAAGATCGAGCCCGAGGTGCCGCGGATCCTGGCCGGCGTCCGGCACGGGGTGACGCTGGGAAGTCCCCTCGCGGTGCTGATCGAAAACGCGGATCACGCGAAGGCCTGGGCCGAGCGCATGGCGGTAGAGCCCGTCGCGGATCCGGGGCGCGAGGTGTCGTTGCCCCGCCCCGGGCACGCGGACCTGACCGGCGCGATCAAGTTCGGCCACCGCGACCTGCGCAATTCGCTGGAGCGCGCCAGCGCCCGGGAGACCGCCATGCGGGTGGCGCTCGCCGCCGCCGTACGGCGCCTCCTGGACGAGCTGGACGTGCGCGTCGGCTCGTTCGTCACCTCCATCGGCACCGCGCACGCGCGCGCCGGCATTCCGCCAGGCCTCACCGACCTGGCGGTGGAGGATGCGGACGAGCTGGGGCTGCGCGCGGACCGGTCGACCGTGCGCGCGCTGGACGCCGCCGCGGACGAGGCGTTCCGGGTGCAGATCGAGGAGGCGCAAAAGCAGCGCGACACGGTGGGCGGGACCTTCGAGGTCCGGGTGACGGGCTTGCCGCCCGGCTTGGGCAGCTACACGCAGCACGATCTGCGGCTCGATGGGCTGCTCGCGCGTGCGCTGGCCTCCATCCCGGCGATCAAGGCGGTCGAGCTGGGGGACGGCTGGCGCAACGCGGAGCTGTTCGGCTCCCGGGTGCACGACCCGATGGATCGCGGCGGCGGCGCCGTGCTGCGCGAGACCAATCACGCCGGCGGCCTGGAGGGCGGCGTGACCAACGGCGAGCCGCTGGTCGCACGCGCGGCGATGAAGCCCATCGCGACCGTCCCCGCGGCCTTGCGCAGCGTGGATCTGGCGACCGGCGCCGCGGATGCCGCGCACGTCGAGCGGAGCGATACCTGCGCCGTGCCTGCCGCGGCAGTGGTCGGCGAGGCCGTGGTGGCGCTGGCGGTCGCCGACGCGTTGCTCTCGAAGCTCGGCGGCGACTCGCTCGACGAGCTGCAAGCCGCGCTGCGCCGCGCCTGGCAGCGGGCGCGTCTCCTCGAAGGCCACGTGTTCCTCTGCGGGTTGCCGGGCAGCGGGAAGAGCACGGTGGGACCGCTGCTCGCGGCGAAGCTGGGCATCCCCTGCATCGATCTCGATCAGCAGATCGAGCGGGGCGCCGGACGGACGGTACCGGAGATCTTCGCCGCCGAGGAGGAGTCCGGGTTCCGGGCGCGCGAGGCGGCGGCATTGCGGGCGGCGGTCAGCGGCCCGCGGTCGGTGATCGCGCTCGGGGGAGGCGCGGTGACTACGCGCGGCGTCCGTCACTGGGTCCGCCGCACCGGTCACCTGATCTGGTTGCGGGCTCCCGCCGATCTCTGCGCTTCGCGTGCTCCTGGCGGCCGGCCGCTGCTCGGAGCCGATCCGGCCGCGCGCATGGCGCAGCTCGCAGGGGCGCGCGATCCGCTCTACGGCCGGCTGGCCGACGCAGCCGTGGACGTCGCCGCGCTGACCGCCGCGCAAGTGGCCGAGCAGTGCGCGGCGGCCGTGCTTTCCCTGGAGGCGCAGCGTGCCTGGCGGTGAGCTGGACATCGAGTTCGCCTCCGGCGCGCGCACCCGGTGCGTGTTCGCCGGCGGCGGGCTCACGCGGCTCGAGGAGCTGGCCGCGCAGGTCGGCCTGACGGGGACGGCCGGGCTGCTCTGCGACGCCCGGCTCCTCGCGACCGCGCATCGGGACGCGCTGCTTGCGTACGGCGCCACCCGCCTGGGACCCCCGATCGCACGCCCGGTGAGCGAAGCGCGCAAGAGCTTGGCCGAAGTCGAGCAGATGTGCGAGGCGCTGGCGACCCGAGGCGTGCAGCGCGACGGGTTCGCGGTGGCGGTCGGAGGCGGCGTGCTCACCGACCTGGGCGGATTGGCAGCCGCGCTCTACCTGCGCGGCATCCCCTGGGTGTCGGTTCCCACCACGCTCCTTGCGCAGGTCGACGCCGGGCTCGGGGGAAAGACGGGCGCCAATCTGCGCGGCGGCAAGAACCTCGCCGGCGCCTTCCACCAGCCGCGCCTGGTGGTGTGCGATGCGGCAATCCTCGGCACGTTGCCCGCCCGCGAGCGATGGAGCGGGCTCGCAGAAGTGGTGAAGTGCGCGCTCCTCTCCCCCGCTCAGGACGCAGGCGGGATGCCGCTCCTCGAGCGCTGCGAGCGCGACCTGGAGCGCGCCGCCGCCGGCGAGGTGGAGGCGCTCGCTCCGCTGATCGAGGCGTGCGTGCGCTACAAGGCGTCGATCGTCTCCGGGGACGAGCGGGAGGGCGGCGCGCGCGCCTTCTTGAACCTGGGGCACACGGTCGGGCACGGGCTCGAGGCCGCGACGGGATACGAGAGATTCACGCACGGCGAGGCGGTGGCGCTCGGCCTGCGCGGCGCGCTGTGGCTGTCCCGCGGGCGGGGTCTGTTGGACGACTCCGGCCTTCAGCGCGCGCGGCGGCTGGTGGAGCGCCTGAAAATCTCCCCCAGCCGCCGGCTGGACGCAGCGGAGCGGGAGGCGGCGCTGTCCGCCCTCGCCCGCGACAAAAAGGCCAGAGCGGGGCGGGTGCGGTTCGTGCTCCTCGCCGGGCTCGGCGCGCCCCGGCTGGTGGAGGTGGAGCCGCAGGAGTGCGTGCGCGCCCTGGAGGCGAGCCTTTCATGAACGTCCTCCTGCTCAACGGTCCCAACCTGAACCTGCTCGGGGAGCGCGAGCCGGAGATCTACGGCACCACCACGCTGTCCCAGCTCGAGTCCCTCGTCGCCGAGCGAGCCCGGGAGCTGGGCGCCGCGGTGCGCGCCTTCCAGTCGAACCACGAAGGCGCGCTCGTCGACCGGCTCCATGAAGTGCGCAAATGGGCCGATGGCGTGATCTTCAATCCCGGCGCGTACACGCACTACTCGTACTCGCTGCGGGACGCCATCTCGGCCACGCGGCTGCGGGTCGTCGAGGTGCACCTCTCCGATCTGACGCAGCGCGAGCCGTGGCGACGAGTCAGCCTGATCGCCGAGGTGGCGGCGCACCGGATCATGGGGAAGGGAATCGCCGGCTATCTCGAGGCGCTGGAATGGCTGGTGGCGCACCCGCGCTGAGGATGGCCGGGAGATCAAGAGGGACCATGACGACGTCGATCTGCCGGTGGACATCCTTGCTCGTCGCCGTGCTGCCCACGCTGGCGCACGGAGCGGAGCTGCACCTCGATCGCATCCGGCTGCCGCCCGGGTTCAGCATCGAGGTCTACGCCGCGAACGTGAAGAATGCTCGCCAGATGGCGCTGGGCCCCGGCGGCGTCGTCTTCGTCAGCACGCGGCGCGAGGGGAACGTCTACGCGCTCCTCGACACGCAAAAGAAGAACAAGGCAGACCGCGTGGTCACCCTGGCGAGCGGGCTGCAGAACCCCAACGGCGTCGCCTTTCGCGACGGCGCGCTGTACGTGGCGGAGCGGTCGAGGGTGCTGCGCTACGACGACATCCTGCGCCAGCTCGACAGCCCGCCGCGCCCGGTGGTCGTGCGGGACGATTTTCCCAAGGAGCCGCACCACGGCTGGAAGTTCATCGCATTCGGTCCGGACGGCTGGCTGTACGTCCCCGTCGGAGCGCCCTGCAACGTCTGCAAGTCCGATGCGATCTTCGCGACCATCACCCGCGTCTCCGCGGACGGCACGAAGCGGGAGATCTACTCCAGCGGCGTGCGGAACACCGTGGGGTTCGACTGGCACCCGGACACGCACGTCCTCTGGTTCACCGACAACGGGCGGGACGACATGGGCGACGAGACTCCCCCCGACGAGCTGAATCGGGCGCCGCGCGCCGGTCTGCATTTCGGGTTTCCCCATTGCCACGGGACCGACATCGCCGACCCGGAGTTCGGCGCCGAGAAGGCGTGCAAGGACCTCACCCCGCCGGTCGCCGGCCTGGGACCGCACGTGGCGGCCCTCGGGATGCGGTTCTACACGGGCTCGATGTTTCCGCCGAAGTACGGGAAGAACATCTTCATCGCGGAGCATGGCTCCTGGAACCGGACCATCCCCAGCGGGTACCGGGTCGTCCGCGTCGTGCTCGATGGGAACAAGGTCGTTTCGCAGGAGGTGTTTGCCGAGGGTTGGCTGCCCCCCGATCCGAAGCCGGAGGACCCGCACAAGGGTCACACGCTGCGCGCGGACGAGTCCGCCGACAAGGCTCCGAAAGGCGCGAAGCGGCTGCAGGCGTGGGGCCGGCCTGTCGACGTCCTGGTGATGCCGGACGGAGCGCTCCTCGTGTCCGACGATACCGCAGACGCGGTCTACCGGATCGCGTACCACGCACCCTGAGAGCGGGGAGACCTCACCCGAGCGCGGCGCGCAATCCGCGCACCAGCTCGGCCGCCGCCCGAACGCCGCCCTGGTGGTGAGCGGCAACCAGGGCGCTGCCCACCACCACTCCGTCCGTCAGGCCGCGAAGCGCGGCGGCCTGCTCCGGCCGCGAGATGCCGAAACCGACCGCTACCGGCACAGGTGAAAGTGCGCGCAGCTCCCGCAGGCGTGCTGCCAGGTCGGGCGGCAGCTCGTTGCGCGCTCCGGTCACTCCGGTCACGCTGACGTAATACAGGAAGCCGCGCGCCTTTTGCGCGATGGCCGCGGCGCGCGCGGGTCCGGTGGTGGGCGCGATGAGCGGCACCAGGTCCACGCCGGCCTGCTCCAGATCGGCGCGGAGCGGCCCCGCTTCCTCGAGAGGGAGGTCGGGGACGATCGCGCCGGCCATCCCCGCCTGCGCCAGCGCCCGCGCGAATGCAGGGGCCCCCATGCTTTCCACCGGATTCATGTAGCCCATTCCCACCAGCGGAGCTCGGAGGCGCAACCCGGCGACGGCTTCCAGCAGCCGGGGCAGCGTGGTGCCGCCGCGCAGCGCGCGCGTCGCGGCTGCCTGCAGGGTGGGCCCGTCGGCGATCGGATCGGAGAACGGCAACCCGATCTCGATCACGTCGGCGCCTTCGCCGTCGATGGCGCGGAGCAGCTCCTGGGTGGCGGCGAGCGTCGGATCGCCGCCCATCGCGTAGCAGACCAGCGCGGTCCGGCCGCGTGGAAACGCGTCGGAGAGCCGGCTCATCGCGCGCCTCCCAAGGCCTTGAGGATGGTTGCCAGGTCCTTGTCGCCGCGCCCGCTCAGGTTGACCACGATCGCGCCGCCGGCGCCGTCGCGGACGTCGGCGGGCAGCTTCCGGAGCGCCGCGATGGCGTGGGCCGATTCGAGCGCGCAGAGGATTCCCTCGCTGCGGGCCAGTGCGCGGAACCCTTCCAGCGCCTCGGCGTCGGTCGCGGACAGCACCTCGATCCGCCCGGCGTCGCGCAGGTGCGACAGCTCCGGTCCGACGCCGGGATAGTCGAGGCCCGCGCTGATCGAGTGCGCCTCGACGACCTGGCCATCCTCGGTCTGCAGAAGGTACGAGCGCGAGCCGTGCAGCACGCCGGGCCGGCCGCGCGAGAGGGACGCGCCGTGCTTTCCCGAGTCGAGGCCCAGGCCGGCCGCTTCCACCCCGAAGAGCCGCACTTCGCGCTCCGGGACGAAGCGGTGGAAGGCCCCGATCGCGTTCGAGCCGCCGCCGACGCAGGCGATCACTGCTCCGGGCGCGCGCCCGAGCCGCTCCGCGCACTGCGCCGCGATCTCCTCCCCGATGATCGACTGCAGCTCGCGCACGAGCAGCGGGTACGGGTGCGGCCCGGCGGCGCTGCCGATGCAGTAGTAGGTGGTGCGGACGTTGGTGACCCAGTCGCGGATCGCCTCGTTCATGGCGTCCTTGAGCGTGCGCGATCCCGCCTCGACGGGCCGCACTTCCGCCCCGAGCAGGCCCATGCGGGACACGTTCGGCGCCTGGCGCTCGACGTCCTCGGCACCCATGTAGACCACGCACTCGAGCCCGAGCAGCGCGCACACCGTGGCGGTCGCCACGCCGTGCTGCCCGGCGCCGGTCTCCGCGATCACCCGCCTCTTGCCCATCCGCCGCGCCAACAGCGCCTGGCCCAGCGTGTTGTTGAGCTTGTGCGCGCCGGTGTGGAGCAAGTCTTCCCGCTTGAGGAAGAGGCGCGCGCGCACGGAGGCGGACTGCGCCAGCCGCGGCGCCTCCGACAGCGGCGTGGGCCGGCCGCCGTAATCCTGCAGCAGCGCGGACAGCTCGTCGCGGTAGGCCTGGTCGGCGCGCGCCGCCCGCCAGGCGGCCTCCAGCTCGTCGAGCGCCGGGATCAGCGTCTCGGGCACGAACCGGCCGCCATAGGCGCCGAAGCGGCCACGCGAGTCGGGGAGCTCACCCGGCTCGGAGGCGAAGAGCGGCAGCACGCGCTTCATGCGATCTCCATTGCGGCGGCGCGCGCAGCCGCGACGAAGGCACGCACGCGGCCTTCGTCCTTGAACCCGTCCGGACCCTCGATCCCGGAGGCGACATCCACCCCGTCGGGCCGCGCCGCCCGGATGGCCTGCGCGACGTTGTCCGGCGCGAGGCCGCCGCCGATGAACACCTCCGCCGCGCAGAGCTCCCGCGCCTTGCGCGCCAGCGACCAGGCGAACGCGACGCCCCCGCCTCCGCCCGACGGGCCGTCCAACAGGACGCGGTGGAAACCTCGCAAGGCCGAGAGACGCGCGAGCGCCGGCTCGCCATCGATCTGGAGCGCGGCGTAGAGGGGCAGCGTTCCGGCCGCCGCGGGAAGCGTTCCGTGGAGCTGGACCGCCGAGAGTCCGACCTCGCCGGCGACGCGCAGGGCTTCCGCCAGATGGACGTCCTGGAAGACGCCGATCAGCCGCGCGCCCGGCGGCAGCGCCGCCCGGATCTCGCGCGCGGCCTTCACCGTCACGCAGCGGCGGCTGCGCGGGGCGAACACGACGCCGACCTCGTCCGCGCCCGCCTGCGCGCACAGCTCGGCGTCGCGCGCGGTGCGGACCCCGCAGAGCTTGATGCGAATTCCGCTCATGCCTGCACCAGGGCGCGCGTGGCTGCCTCGGGATCGTTGGCACCGGAGAGCGCCTCGCCCACCAGCAGCGCGTCGGCGCCGAGCTCGGCGTAACCGCGGGCGTCGGCCGCCGTGCGCACTCCGCTCTCGGCGACCAGCGGCGCGATCCCTCGCGCGTGCGGAGCCAGCTCGCGGAACGTCTCGGTTCTGACCACCAGCGTCTTCAGGCTTCGCGCGTTGATCCCGAGCAGATCCGGCTCCGCCCCGCGGGCGGCGGAGAGCTCCTCCTCGGAATGGACCTCGAGCAGGACGTCGAGGCCGAGCTCCCGCGACAGGGCGCGCAGCTCCGACAGAAGCGGTGGCGTCAGGGCCGCGGCGATGAGCAACACCGCGTCCGCTCCGTGGGCGCGCGCCTCGTAGATCTGGTACGGGGTGACCAGGAAATCCTTCCGCAGGATGGGCAGGGCGCAGGCGCGGCGCGCGGCGGCCAGGTCCTCGAGGGATCCTCCGAAGCTCACCCGGTCGGTGAGCACCGACACGCACGCGGCGCCGCCTCGCTCGTACGCGGCGGCCAACCGGCCCGGGTCCAGATCGGGCGCGATCGCGCCGCGGCTCGGGGAGGCCCGTTTGACCTCCGCGATCAGCGCCAGGCCCCGTTCCCTGGCAGCCCGGAGCGCAGCGGCAAACCCGCGCGGAGCGGCGGACCGCGCAGCGCGCGCCCGCACTTCCTTGAGCGGAGCGCGGGCGGCGCGCGCCGCCATCTGCTCCAGCGCCGAGGCAATCAGCCGGTCGAGGTGGGTTCCGCTCATTCGGCCACCTTTTCCGGCCCGCGCACGATCCGCGGATGCAGGGGTCTCATGACGTTGCCCCCGGCGGCGGCTTGTGCGCACGAGACGCGCGCACGAACTGCTCCAGCCGCTCCAGAGCGGCGCCCGAGTCGATCGCCTGCTCGGCCAGCCGCACGCCGTCGCGGATCGACTCGCACACCTCGGCGGCGGCGATCGCCGCCCCCGCGTTGAGCAGCACCGCGCCGCGCCGGACGCCCTTCTCGCCCCGCAGCACTTCGCGGAGCAGCGCCGCGTTGCGGTCGGCATCGCCGCCGCGCAGCTCCTCGACGGCGCCGCGCGCAACGCCCAGCTCTTCCGGAGTGACCTCGTACTCTCGCACCCGGCCGGCGCGCACCTCGGCGACGCGGGTGGGACCGGCGGGCGAGATCTCGTCCAGGCCGCCGTGCCCGTGGACGACGAAGGCGCGCTCGGCCCCCAGCTCCACCAGGGTCGCCGCCAGGACCGGCACCAGGTGCGGAGCAGGGACGCCGAGCAATTGCCGCCGCGCACCGGCGGGGTTCGCGAGCGGACCGAGCAGGTTGAACAAGGTGCGGATGCCCAGCTCCTTGCGCACCGGGGCGACGTGCCGCATCGCCGCGTGATGGCGGGGCGCGAAGAGGAACCCGATTCCGCACTCCTGGATGCAGGCCGCCACCGCTTCGGGTGGCAGCTCCACCTCGGCACCGAGCGCGGCCAGCACGTCGGCGCTGCCGCACTTCGACGAGGCCGCCCGGTTCCCGTGCTTGGCCACGCGCGCACCAGCCGCCGCGGCCACGAACGCCGCCGCGGTGGAGATGTTGAAGGTGTGCGCACCGTCGCCGCCGGTGCCGCAGGTGTCGACCAGCCGGTCGAGCGGAACCACCACGCGCGCCGCCCGGGCGCGGAGCGCCAGCGCGGCCCCGGCGATCTCGTCGGGCGTCTCGCCCTTCACGCGCAGCGCGACCAGCAGCGCCGCGATCAGCGAGGCCGGGGCGCTGCCGTCGAGCATCGCGTCGACCGCGGCGGCTGCCAGGGCGCGGGAGAGGTGGCGTCCTTCCACCGCCGACTGGATCGCCTCGCGCAGCATCAGGCCCTCACCTGCAGGAAGTTGCGCAGCAGCGTCTGCCCGTCCGGGGTGAGGATCGACTCGGGATGGAACTGCACTCCGAAGACCGGAAGCGTCCGGTGCCGGAGCGCCATCACGATCCCGTCGCGCGTGCGCGCGCTGACCAGGAGATCGCGCGGCAGCCCGCGCTCGGCGACCACCAGCGAATGGTAGCGGCCGGCGAGCAGCGGCCGCGGCACTCCGCGGAAGAGCGCGCTGCGGTCGTGGACGATCTCCTCCGCCTTCCCGTGCACCGGCTCGCGCGCCCGCACCACGCGGCCCCCGAACGCCTGGCCGATGGATTGGTGGCCGAGGCACACGCCGAGCATCGGCACCCGCCGCGCCGGGGCTCCGTCGAGGCCGCACAGCTTGCGGATCAGCTCGAGCGAGATGCCCGCCTCGTCCGGCGTGCACGGGCCGGGCGAGAGCACCACGCGTTCGGGACGCCGGTCGATCACCTCGGCGGCGCCCACCGCGTCGTTGCGCACCACCTCGACCTCCGCCCCGAGCTCCCCGATCCGCTGCACCAGGTTGTAGGTGAAGGAGTCGTAATTATCGATGACCAGCACGCGCGGCCCGTGCGGGCGGGGTAGCCGGCGCTTGCGGACTTGTGCGCTCATCGCGCCGCTCCCGCGGCCAGCGCGTGCGGCGCAACCGCGCGGCCCGCCACCGCGCCGTACGCCGCTCCGACCGAAGCCCGCACCTTGGCCAGCACTTCACGCCACTCGTTCTCTGGGTTCGAGTCCGCCACGATGCCCGCGCCGGCGTGGGCGAAGAGTCGGCCTCCGGAGCGGAACAGCGTGCGGATGGCGATCGCGAGCTGCACGTCCCCCGCCGCCGAGAACCATCCCACCGCGCCACCGTACGGTCCGCGCTGCACCGTCTCCAGCTCGTCGATGATCTGGAGCGCGCGGATCTTCGGAGCGCCGGAGAGCGTGCCGGCCGGGAACGCCGCCGCGAACGCATCGACCGCGCCGAGCCCGGGGCGGAGCTCCCCCAAGACTTCGCTGGTCAGATGCATGACGTGGCTGAAGCGCTCCGTCTCCATCAGGCGCGCCACCCGCACCGACCCGATCTGCGAGACGCGCCCCACGTCGTTGCGGCCCAGGTCGACCAGCATGGTGTGCTCGGCGCGCTCCTTGGGGTCCGCGCGCAGCTCGCGCTCGAGCTCTTGATCCTCGGCGGCGGTGGCGCCGCGCGGCCGGGTGCCGGCGATGGGACGGACGGTCATCTCCCCGCGATCCACCTGCACGAGCAGCTCCGGCGAGGCGCCGAACAGCTCGCGGCCGCCGAGCCGCAGGTAGAAGTGGTAGGGGGCGGGCGAGGCCGCGCGCAGGGTCCGGTAGAGGGAGAACCCGTCGCAGTCGGGCAGCTCGAACCGCTGCGAGAGCACCACCTGGAAGACGTCGCCGGCGCGGATGTACTCCAGCGCGCGGCGCACGGCCGCTTTGAAGGCGCCCTCTCCGCCACCGACCGGCCGCGGCTCCGGCAGGCGGTGCAGCGACCCGCCACGCGGCACGCCGTTGCGTTGGACGGACGTTGCACGAGGAGCGCCGCCCAAAAGCCGCGTGCCGAGCGATTGTGCGGCGGGCCTGCGCAGAGCCTCGGGCCAGCGGACTCCCGCACGCCGGTCTCCGAACACCGCCAGGACGC
>DATFUN010000174.1:0-2080 GCA_035260805.1 Myxococcales bacterium
GCTCGGTCGGGGTCAATTCCGGCACCTGCGTCCGGGCGGCCTTGAGCAGCTCGGTCTTCGTCTTTGCTTCCGCCATGGGAACACCTGGGATGCGTTGAAGTCCGGACGGATTCTAGCGCGGTCCGGCACGGCGCGGGTGGCCGGGCGGTCGGCCGCCGGGAGGTGGGCAGGCGGTCCGGCACTGTTGCCAATCGAGCAGTCCCGCCGCAGGGTTGGTAACGGGGGGTAGGAGGCGCATGTGCGCGGCGGCGTGTGGCTCGTCCTGCACCTGGACGCGAAGAAGCGGGGATCGATGGAGCAGCAGCTGGTCGCCCTGGCGCGCCAGCTCGGGCAGGAAGGGACGCCCGCCACCATGGTGTTCTCGGCCCAGCCGGCACCGTTCCCCGGTCGGGAGCTGCGCGCGGCGGGCGTCGACGTGCGCGCCTTGGACTTTGCGCACCCGGCGCGCGCGGCCGCGCGGCTCGCGGTCTGGTTGGCCGTGGACCGCCCCGAGCTGGTGCACTTCCATTTCATCGATCCGTACAGCCGCTACGTGCGCCTCGCTCGCCTCTCGGGCGCGCGGGTGCTGGTGCACGACCACCTCTGTCCGGCGCCGGGCTCGGGCCTGCGCGGCGCGCTCAAGCGCGCGCGGGGAGCGGTGTTGAATCCCTTCGTGGACGTGCGCGTCGCCGTCTCGCGCTACGCCGCCGATGCCGTGGCCCGGGCGCACGCCGTTCCGCCGGCGCGCATCGAGGTGCTCGAGAACGGGATCGATCTGACCCGCTTCCGGGGCGTGGACGGCACGCGCGTCCGGCGCGAGCTGGGCGTGGGG
The DNA here is from genome assembly GCA_035260805.1 of Myxococcales bacterium. Classification (GTDB taxonomy): domain Bacteria; phylum Myxococcota; class Myxococcia; order Myxococcales; family 40CM-4-68-19; genus VBKO01. Next base: position 812 of record DATFUN010000174.1, read on the forward strand.
GAGCACCCGTTGATCGTCTGCGTCGCGCGTCTCGACTCCGAGAAGGGAGGCGAGACGCTCCTCCGCGCGATGCCGTTCGTGGAGGGCGGGGCGCACCTGGCGTTCGCCGGAGAGGGTCCGCTCCTTTCCGAGTGGAAGGAGCTGGTGGCCGCGTTGGGAGTCGCCGGCCGCGTGCATTTCGTCGGGCTGCGGAACGACATCGAGCAGTTGATGGCCGCCTCCAGCGCGGTGGTGGTCCCTTCCGAGTACGAGGAGGCGTTCGGGCTCGCCGTCGTCGAAGGGATGGCTTCCGCGCGCCCCGTGGTGGTGACGCGCTCGGGGGCCATGCCGGAGCTGGTGGGTGAGGCCGGGCTGGTGGTCGAGAAGCGCGACCCGCGCGGCCTGGCGGCGGCATTGAACCGCCTGCTCGGCGACGGCGCCCTCGCGACCCGCCTTGGCAGCGTGGCGCGCGCCCGCGCGGAGGAGCGCTTCGGGATGGAGCGCTTCGTCCTGCGTACGCTCGGGCTCTACCAGCGCGTCCGGGGAATTCCCGCGCTGCGGGCCGCCTAGCGGCAGTGCCAGCGCTCGCTCGTCCGTGCCTGGGGAGCGTTGCGCAGTCTGCCGGGCGGACTACCTTCCCTTCGAGAGGGGGACCCGTGGCAGGGATCTGGCTCGTTCTGCATCTCGACGCCAAGAAGCGCGGGACGATGGAGGAGCAGCTCGTCGCGCTCGCGCGGAGGCTGCGCTGCGAGACCATCCCGGTCACCATGGTGTTCGCGCGGCCACCGGCGCCGTTCCCCGGTGATGCGCTGCGCCAGGCCGGGGTGACGCTGCGGCACCTCGACTTTGCCCGGCCCGCGTACGCGGTCGCGCGCGAGCTGTGGTCCTGGATGCGGATCGAGCGGCCCCGGATCGCTCATTTCCACTTCGTGGAGCCCTATTCGCCGCTGCTTCTGGCCGCTCGGCTGGCCGGCGCGCGGGTGTTGATTCACGATCACCTTGCGCTCTCCTGCGGAGATCCGCTGCGCGCGGCCTGGAAGCGTGTCCGGGCGCGGTTCCTGAACGGCCTGTTCGACGAGCGGATCGCCGTGTCGTCGTTCGTCGCGCGGACCGTCCGCGAGGTGCATCGCGTTCCCGCCGCGCGCGTCGCCGTGGTCGACAACTCCGTCGACGCTTCCCGCTTCATGTCCGCCGACGGCCATCGCGTCCGGGCCGAGCTGCAGCTGGGAGACGCTCCGCTCATCGTCTCCGTCGCCCGCCTCGACGACGAGAAGGGCGGGGAGTGGCTGC